>JAISFI010000090.1 GCA_031263685.1 Dysgonamonadaceae bacterium
CATGTACGGGTCGGAACTCCATATCTGTATAAACGAAGGACGATTTGTTGAAAGTTTCACTTCGAAATTCCCTGCTTCATCCAGATACAGGGTATCGTTGAACCCCATATAACTCGTTCCCGACAGGGGAACGGTATAAAAAAGGTTTTTCACATCCGAACTGCCGGTAAACGTTCCTGTGATTACAGTCTCTTTATTTTTACTGTATCCCGCCGAAATTAAGACTGATAGAACAATAATAAAAGCTATTCGATTCATAATTTATATTTTTAATGTATCGTGAAATTTTAGTACAAATGTATGAAAAATTAGAGAACATACCTACATATTGGTCAAAATCAGGACTAAGCAGTATTGGATTGCTTCGCGACGCTCGCAATGACGATGCACAAAACCGCCCCGCGCGCAGTACACAAAAGAAAGAGATAGTAAATATTGATGAGATTTTTCTCCTTTTGAAAAATTTCATGTACATTTGTGACTCAAATTTAAACTCATGATTCTTTTTTTTAGAACGACTACCCACAGTGTGATCGCTTTAGAAGTCGATCGCTCAATAACTTCGGAAGATGCAGAAAAACTAAAATGGCTGTTTGGTAATGCCGAATGGACGAAGGAAAATACTATAAATTCCTGTTTTATAGGGCCGCGCAGGGAGATGATTACTCCGTGGAGTACCAATGCCGTGGAAATAACCCAACACATGGGTATCACGGGAATCCTCCGGATCGAAGAGTTTTTTGACGCCGCAAACGAAAATGCGGCTCATGATCCTATGTTGCAACGCATCTATAAACAACTGGATCAGCAACTGTTTACCATCGACAAACAGCCCGACCCTATTCTTTACATCGAAGATATTGCTGCCTACAACCAGCAGGAAGGTTTAGCCCTCAGCCAAGAGGAAGTAGTATATCTGAATGAAGTCAGTAAAAAATTAGGACGGAAATTAACCGACAGTGAAGTCTTCGGCTTCTCTCAAGTAAATTCGGAACATTGTCGGCATAAAATATTCAACGGGATTTTTGTGATCGACGGGAAAGAACAGGAAAGTACGCTTTTCAAGTTGATAAAAAAGACTTCGGAAGTCAATCCCAACGGGTTGGTTTCGGCCTATAAAGACAATGTGGCGTTCAATGAAGGGCCTGTGATAGAACAGTTTGCTCCACAATCGGGAGATAAACCTGATTTTTTTATCACCAAAGATATCTCAACCGTTATTTCGTTGAAGGCGGAGACACATAATTTTCCGACTACCGTAGAGCCGTTCAACGGGGCATCTACCGGGACAGGCGGAGAAATCCGCGACCGGCTTGGCGGCGGAAAAGCATCGTTACCCATAGCAGGAACGGCTGTTTATATGACTTCATACCCCCGTTCGGAAGATAACCGGGAATGGGAAGAAGCTATGCCGCCGCGAAAATGGCTCTATCAAACGCCGGAACAGATTTTAATCAAGGCTTCTAACGGGGCTTCCGATTTCGGAAACAAGTTCGGACAACCGCTAATCTGCGGCTCGCTCCTGACTTTTGAGCATGAAGAAAACCAGAAGAAATTTGCTTTCGATAAAGTCATTATGCTGGCCGGCGGAGTGGGTTTCGGGAACAAACGCGACGCCTTGAAAGGCGTGCCAGAAGCCGGCGAAAAAGTCGTCGTATTAGGTGGCGATAATTACCGGATTGGCATGGGAGGCGGAGCAGTATCTTCCGTCGATACGGGGCAATACGCCAGTGGTATTGAATTGAATGCCGTGCAACGGGCAAATCCCGAAATGCAAAAACGGGCTTCCAATGTCATTCGCGCTTTATCCGAATCGGACGAAAATCCGATTGTATCCATTCATGACCACGGCGCCGGCGGACACTTGAATTGTCTGTCGGAACTGGTAGAAACAACCGGCGGAAAAATAGATATGTCGCAGTTGCCCATTGGCGACTCGACGTTGTCGGCTAAAGAAATCATCGGAAACGAAAGCCAGGAGAGAATGGGACTGCTGTTGAAACAGCAAGACGTAGAACGGGTGCAGAAAATAGCCGACCGGGAACGCTCTCCGATGTACGTGGTTGGAGAAACGACCGGCAACATGCAGTTTACTTTCGAACAACGCGACGGACAAAAACCGTTGGACCTCAAACTGGAAGATTTCTTTGGAAAACCGCCCCGCACGGTGATGAAAGATAAAACGATCAAAGAAAAATACTCCGGATTAACTTACGATGTTGTTCATATACATGATTATCTGAATAATGTATTGCAGTTGGAAGCCGTCGCCTGCAAAGACTGGCTGACGAATAAGGTAGATCGTTCCGTGACGGGGAAAGTCGCCCGCCAACAGTGTCAGGGCGAGATACAGCTTCCTTTGAGCGACTTGGGCGCTGTGGCGCTCGATTACCGCGGAAAATCGGGCATTGCTACTGCTATCGGACATGCGCCGCAGGTAGCCTTGATCGATCCGGCAGCCGGCTCTGTGATGGCTGTTGCCGAAGCATTGACGAATATCGTTTTTGCCCCGTTGACGAAGGGATTGGAAAGCGTTTCGCTAAGCGCCAACTGGATGTGGCCCTGCAAAAATCCAGGAGAAGATGCACGTTTGTATAAAGCCGTAGAAGCTTGCTCGGAATTTGCCTGCGCGCTGGGTATCAACATCCCTACCGGAAAAGATTCCCTGTCTATGACGCAGAAGTACGGCAAAGATAAGGTGTATGCACCGGGAACGGTGATCATATCGGCCGGCGCGGAAGTTTCGGACATCCGGAAAATTGTATCTCCCGTATGGGTGAACAGGAAGAGCACTTACCTGTTCTATATAGATTTTTCTTCCGACAAGTTCAAGTTGGGAGGATCTGCTTTTGCTCAGTCTCTTAATAAGTTGGGGCACGAAGCGCCGACTGTTGCCGACGCTCAATATTTCAAGAAGGCTTTCAACACCGTTCAGGAACTGATTCGTCGGGATTTGGTTCTTGCCGGACACGATATTTCTGCCGGCGGAATGATTACCGCTTTGCTGGAAATGTGTTTCGGAAACATGGATGGCGGTTTGATTATCAACCTCAACAAGATTAAAGAGAGAAATTTGATCAAACTCTTGTTCAGCGAAAATCCGGGTATCCTGATTCAAGTGAAGGATAAACAAGAGGTGGAAAAAATCCTTTCCGAAAACTCCCTTGTGTTTGCCCGTATCGGAAGGCCTTCCGAAGAACGGCATATCTTATTGGAAAAGAGCGGTATTCAATATCATTTCGGCATAGATTACTTGCGCGATGTGTGGTATGCTTCTTCTTATTTGCTGGATACAAAACAAAGCGGAAATGCTTGTGCTAAAGCGCGATTCAACAATTATAAGCAACAACCTTTGTGTTATTGTTTCAATCGTAAATTTACCGGCATGTTGTCTTCATACGGAATTTCTGCCAATCGGAAGGGTTTTTCTGGCGTCAAAGCTGCCATCATTCGCGAAAAGGGTACGAACGGGGAACGGGAAATGGCATACGCTCTTTTTCTCGCCGGCTTCGATGTGAAGGATGTGCACATGACGGATTTGGCTTCCGGACGGGAAACGCTGAAGGAGGTGAATATGATTGTTTTCTGCGGCGGTTTCTCTCATTCCGACGTGTTAGGCTCTGCGAAAGGTTGGGCGGGAGGCTTCCTGTACAACGAAAAGGCGAAGGTGGCCTTGACAAATTTTTATAAACGTCAGGATACCTTGAGTTTGGGGATTTGCAACGGTTGTCAGTTGATGGTGGCATTGGATTTGATTCATCCGTCGCACAAAGAAAAGACGCAGATGCTGCACAATGACTCGCATAAATTTGAATCTTCATTCGTGACCGTAGATATTCCGAAGAATAATTCTGTCATGTTCGGTTCATTATCTTCTTCCAAATTAGGTATCTGGGTGGCTCACGGAGAGGGTAAATTTCATCTCCCTTACGAAGAACGCAAATACAAAGTGGTCGCCAAATACCATTATGACGAATATCCGGGCAATCCGAACGGATCAGCTTATGCGGTGGCAGGTATTGCATCCAAAGATGGTCGCCACTTAGCCATGATGCCGCATTTGGAAAGGGCAATATTCCCTTGGCAATGGGCTAACTACCCGGAAAAAAGGAGACAGACGGATGAAGTCAGTCCCTGGATTGAAGCGTTTGTCAATGCACGGAAATGGATTGAGACGCGTTAGTCGTTTTAGTTCTTAATTTAATTGCAACCAGGCCCATACCGGATAATGATCGGAAGCTTTCAGGTTGCCGACAGAACAGTTGTATGCCCGGATATTTTTACTGTGGAGGATGTGGTCGATTCGGAAATAAAAGCGGTTTTGGTTGTAAGTAATACCCAGTCCGCGTCCGGTTTCCACAAAAGCATCGTTCAAATTCCCCTGAATCTTATGCAAAGCATAGGAAATGGGAGTATCATTGAAATCTCCGCACACGACAACGTAAGGACTTTGTTCCTGCTGCATGGCTTCCGCCACTTTTTCGGCCTGTGAGGCGCGGATTTTAAAAGCCGGCTTCAATTTTTTGAAAGCACTTCCGGCAACGGCGTCTATTTTTTTTGAACCGGGATTCTTCACAAAATCGCTGTATTGCTTTCGCTCTTCGTCGGAAAGCCGGTTGGTTTCCAGATGACAGTTCACGAGGAGCAGTTTTTTGCCATGTACATCGAGCGTCGATAAAAAAGCGCCATTGTATTCGCTGTAAAACGGAATTTTCTTTGTAGCAAGAATCGGGAATTTGGAATAGATGGATAACCCGTAGGTTCCGTCCTTATAACTCCTTTTTCCGGGCGGAGAAAGATGACTGTACGGATACATCGCCAATGCTTTCTTCAGTTGCTCTGCGCTTAACAGGCCGTCTACAGCATGAGAACGGTGTTCCTGAATGCAGACAATATCGGCATGGCTGTCAATGATAAACTGTAGCACCGGATTAGGATTATTCTTTCGATGAGGCTGGGTGTTATTAAATCCCATAACATTGTATGTAAGCACTTTAATACAGTTGGCCGGAACATCCGGCGTCTGGCTATGCAACGGAATATATGCGCGGATTGTGTTCCAGCAGAGTAGCAGGCCGATAAGACAGATGATCGACTGTTTCCAGCGGAAAAAAATCAGCCACCATAACAGGAAGAGGAGATTGAGGATTAGAATAAAAGGAAATCCAATTCCTAAAAAAGAAAAGACAACCCAGTCGGCAGGAGATATCCGGTCGGAATAGGCAGACAACACCAACAGGAAAATCAATACAATGTTGATTGTAAAAATTGTCGAATTGTATATTTTACCGATAATAGACTGTTTCTTACTTACTGGCATCGAATAAACGTTTTTTTTCATCCTTGCTCAGGCTGTTGTAGCCCGATTTTTTTATTTTGTCCAGAATTTGGTCTATCGCCTCATTCTCCTGCTTTTTTCGGTCATTGTATTGATAATCGGAAGCTCTGCGGTTGAAAGTTACTTTCATCTTCGGTTTCCGCTTGAATAGATTAACGCATTTGTCCAGGAATTTGTTCAAATATTTCGTCAGGTCGGTTCCTCTTCGATAAGCAAGCGCATAGCAGATGCCAAACAAGGCTCCGCCGATGTGGGCGATGTGTCCACCTGCATTTTCCGAAGTAATTGCCAGTAAGTCAAGCGCCAAAGATACCAGCGCTACATAATAAATTTTTATATTTCCCAAAAATAACAGACTGATGCGGAAATCTTTTTTATAAAAAGATGCAGCAAAAACAATCGCCATTACTGCCGCCGAAGCACCCAGCAACCGACTGCTTTCAACGGCATCCTCAAAATACGGAAAGATATTGAATGACAATAAGAACAAACAGGCGCCGGCAATTCCTCCCAGCAAGTAAGTCCCCAGTAACTGTTTCGTGTTGAAAAAAATCAGAAAAATCTTCCCAAACCAATACAGCCACAGCATATTAAAGAGGATATGCAGCAAGCCGTGATGGGAGAACATATAGGTAATAAGCGTCCACGGCTCTTTTGCCAGTGAAAGGAGCGATCCCGGAAGCTGAAAGCAAGCCATAAAAGCGGTTGCATCTATCTTGAACAAAGTCAGAAAAACTCCCGTCAAGCGAACGAGCGCAAAGACCAGCACGTTAATGATGATGAGCCTGGTGAGGATATCTTTCTGCCTGAAAAAACGGCCGAGATTATTGAAAATAGTTGCCATGAGATTTAGCCTTTTTTTTCCAGTATATAATCAAAAAATATCCGAATAACATGCCTCCCAGATGCGCGAAGTGCGCTACGTTATCTCCGCTGAAACTGGCAATGCCTAAGAACAGTTCTATTAATCCATAGCCTGTTACGAAATATTTTGCCTTGATGGGAATCGGAATAAACATCAGATATAGAGGTATATTCGGAAACATCATCCCAAAAGCCAGCAGTATGCCGAATACAGCTCCGGATGCCCCAATGGTCAACGCGAAATCATAATAAAGCGGCGGAAGTGTAAAAAACCAGACGCACTCCTGTATCACTGCGGCTCCAATGCCTGTTATCAGATAGTAAATAAGGAATTGTTTGGATCCCCATGTTTCTTCGAGCACCCGTCCGAACATGAATACGGCAAACATATTGAAAAAGATATGGGAAAAACTACCGTGCATAAACAGATAGGTAATTGGCTGATAGAACTTAAAAGTGCCGGATTCGACGTAATGCAGTCCCAGTATATAGTCCAGACTAATCCCTGTTCGAAGCAGGATGGTAGATGCCAGCCACAATATAAGGTTAATTATCAGAATGTTTTTCGTGACCGGCGGGATGTGACTCAAAAAAGTATTTCTTTGCATATTTGCATCATTAATTTATATGGTTCATTAAAATATACGATGATGTCGGTATCAAAACCTGTTTACCCATAGCGTATAGAATTAGCGTGCAAAGCTAAAGAATATTTTTGTTTTTTACACTCAAAAGAAACTCAAATTTCGTGAAAACGGGAAAGTAAACGCTGGCTGGTGTCTGTTTAGTGCGTTTTGTGCACATTATAGATGTCCCCACTGTTTCCAGTATTCCTTTATGTGTGATTAAAGGATATTAGGGACAGTGGGGAGATTAGGAAGTAGTGGGTAGATTTTAAACGGTTTGTTGCTATGACTTAAAACTTTAATAATATTCCGACTTTCAATCCAATACTGCTTGCAGGCAGAGAAAAAGAAGCGTCTTGTTTAGGATCATCGGGATTAGGATTTGGAGTGTCATTGGTTACTGTGTATTTTTTTTGATATTCGGTAACTTTATCGTACGTATCCAAATTTTCCAACAGATTGGTATTGGTAGGATTGCCATTTGAACTTGAGCTTGATGAGTTCCATTCGGTAACTGTGCTTTTTTTAACTTCAAATGAATGGGTAATGCTGCTTATTTCGCCAAATATCGCCATATTTTTACTCAAAAAATAATTGAAACCGAGCGCAGCCATGTAACCCACTTTGAAATAGGATTCAAATTCCTTTTTTTGAATTTCGCTGCTGAAGCTGCTGTTATTGTAATTGTAAGCCGCTGAACTGTTATAGGTGTCGCTCGAACTTGAAGATTGACTTTGGCTGCTGCTGTATTCGTAGTTTAAATGATCAGATACAGGAAGCACTATCCCTATGCGCGAATATACGGCGGATTTTACGCCCAATGGAGCAACCAATTTTAATGCAGGCGTGAGCGATAAACTCGACCGCGTTAATTTATAAGTTGTTGAATTTGAAGTGGAAGATTGCGTAATAGTAGCTCTGGCATTGTTATTTCCTACGCTTACGGCAACATTTCTATACTGTCTGCTGTTTGACGTACTTTCTACCGTATTTCCAATTCCGGTTAAGTAATCTCCGTTCAATTCAAACCCAATGTTCGAATTAAACATATAGCCAATTCCAACATTTACATCAATACCTTGACCAAGAGAAATTTTAGCATTGCTTTTTGTGCTGGAACCGCTTGACTCGTCTTGCGTTACATTTCCGAAACGACTATAATAGTCAGAATTGCTGACAGAAGTCGTATTATGCGTTGGCACTAAACCGCCTGCACCGCTCGACGTTCCTGCACTAAAGGAATATCCACCACTAAAATTGAAGTAAAATCCTTTCGATGATACTTCCTGCGCGCTCACTCTTGCAGCGGAAATCATAACGAACATCACTGCTACAAAAAAATATTTGATTTTCATTAGAGAAATGCGATTACCTTATACTATCGCGAGGTTCTAAAAGAAATTAAAAAGTAAGAAGTAAAAAACTAAAAGTTGGCCGACGCCTGTTTACTGCGCTTCGTGCAACTTTTAGTTTTTATCTTTTAGTCATTTACGCAATTACAGCGCTAATCACCGCCTCACTCCACGGCCCCGGCTGATTGCGCCGATTCACCCATCGGAAGCGATAATATACCGTTTTTCCGACATCTGCGAGCGGATAGTCGAGTATCAGCGTTGTCGAGGGACTGAAACCGGCGTACCGGAAATCATCGTCGCTCGCAGGCGGTTCACCGCCGGTCTTTCGCCATACTTCGAAGCCATGCGCATTGTCCGGACGTCCTTTTCCCGCACTGTCTTCCACGTGTACCGTATGTTGCTGATGCACCGAGAAGTCAATTCTGCCGAGAACCATACTCTTGGGAGGATCTACCGGAGTCGGCTTCGTGTCGTGAATAGGCAACTGCATGTTTCGCCGGTCTTCGTCGGTCACCCGGTGATTATTGGTCAGGTGTTCCTTAACAAACGTGCGCATGCCTTTTTCGTAGGCATTGCGAGCTTCGATTTTTGCTGTGACGATTGCCGGCGTACGTGTTTCGGGATTTTCCGCCTTCGCATATTTGGCGGAAAAATCGGTCTGAAGCGTTGTCAGTGCCGTGAAATCTTCCTGCGGAACATTCCATATCGGAAATTTGACACGTACATAATTTACTAATGTTCCTTGCCACTCGTTGAACACGGCATCTGGTCTGGGAATAAAATTTTTACTAACACTCATAATTTCTCGTTTTTAAAAGATTGATATTTATAAAGAAAACATACTCAATATCATGGAAAAGGTGTATCTCCGGCCAACTGTTGTTTAAAACAGAGCGACCGTTGTGCAGAACGGAGCAAGCGTTGTGCACAACAGAGCAACCGTTGTGCACAACAGAGCAACCGTTGTACACAACAGAGCAACCGTTGTACACAACAGAGCGACTGTTGTACACAACAGAGCGACTGTTGTACACAACAGAGTGATTGTTGTACAAAACGGAACCGCTGTTGTGTAGAACGGAGGAGCTGTTGTTCACAACGGAGCAATTGTTGTGCACAACGGAACGACCGTACATGCCCGCAGCAATGTGCAAAAAAAGTACGAAAAGCCCTCTTATTTGAAGATAGCCATGCTTTGAAATTTGAATATAAATGATTATATACGCGCGCGTTACGTGCGCGATTATTTTAGATATAGCGGCGGTAAGTGTGTGTGTGTGTGTGTGTGTGTGTGTGTGTGTGTGTGTGTGTGTGTGTGTGTGTGTGT
>JAISFI010000110.1 GCA_031263685.1 Dysgonamonadaceae bacterium
ATAACAAAGCTGTTATTTCGCAAGAATTTTTCGTATTAAAGGAAATACGAGTATTATTAGAAATGATACACCGATTATCGAAAAAATTATTTCGGTCGCTCCTGGTCCTCCGCCCATAAGACGACGGGAATAATACCCCATTTCCGTTAATTGGCTCGCAGACCAATTGCCATTAGGATCGGTTTCGTACTTTAACATAGCTGAGCTTTCTCCCTTATCATAAAGTCCCCACAGCACAAAACTGATGCCATGTTGTTTCAGAAATTTCGCCCATAGTGAAAATTCCTTTTTGTCAAGTTCTCCGTCTCCGGTCTCCTCGGATGGGGAACATTCCGATACAAAAATCGGTAAATCTTTGTTCAGGGCATACTCAACCTTTTCTCTAAGTTCGGCTTTATGCGAGGCTGCGTAGAAGTGCAGTGCGTACATTATATTGTCATAACCGCCAATCGGATCGTCGGCAACTATGTCCACATCCCGCGACCATCCGGGAGTTCCTACGATAATCAGGTTTTTATCATCATATCGACGGATTGACTCAATAATCCTTACGGAATACGCCTTTAGCAAATTCCACGATTTGCATGTCGGCTCATTGTAAATCTCGTATAGGATATTTGGAATACCGGCATAGCGTTCTGCCATGCGGGTGAAAAACGCTTCTGCCTTTTCGGTATACATATCATGCGCATGCCAGTCGATGATTACATAAATCCCGTTTGCAATCGCTGCATCAATAACCGTTGTGACAAGTTTTTCTGCTTCTTCGGGGTTTTCAAGATAACCGTCTTCCGCTTCTATCCCCATGGCTGCACGTATCACTGAAATATGCCAATTACGACTCAGGTACTCAATGGCAGAAGGATTATAAAACTGTGACCACCAATTATGCCACCCCAAGCTGATCCCTTTTAGCGCTGCTTTTTGACCGTTCCGATCGACTATATGCGTTCCTTCGACGCGCAGTTGGCCGTGTGTATCGGCCGGCCGGCCGGCAATAGCACAGACAGTTGAAACTGAGATAAACAGGATTATCGCTAAAAATTGTTTCATGCCGGGCAAATTTATGGTAATGCCGGACCGGAGGCTATCCGATTCAAATGAAACATGCATGGGAAGTAAATCAGATAACGTCACCGGTACGCTTTCTACTGCCGACCCGCGACTGCAACTGCCGAACAGCCTACTCAAAACCGGGAGTCTCCCCGGTAAACAGCTAATCGCATGTATCATTTTGTTTTATTTAATAAAGGTTCGATACAATAATAACAGGCCTTGTAGGCGATGTATCCCATATAGAGGCACCAACCGAAGCATATCCATCCCCATACACCGAGCGACACCACCATATACGGATTGAAGATGGCCGCGACGATAACCGCCAAATTACATCCGAAAATAACGACAGGACCGACGAGGCCTGGCCACGAAACGGGTTTGCGGCCTTTGCGACCTTCTTTGGGCGTTACCCTGAAACGGATTTTTTTATTGAAAATAAATGCAGGCTGGGCCGTCAGATAGATAAACGACTTAATGACTGAGTACACTTCATCCAAAAGAAAATGAGTGCGTCGATTGGTTATTGATTTGAATATCACGCGTGTAATGAGTACATATGCCAGCATGCTGAGAATGATGGACGGATAGGGGATAATCGGGACGACACCGAACAGAAAGAAGAAAGCGGGGAATAGGTAATATACAATTTTAATACCTCCCTCAAAAAAGTGGATGACAGACGAAAGATAGAAAAGGCGCTGCATAAAGGAAAGCCCTTTCAGGAACAGCGGATGATGCGACCGCAATATTTGGAAAGCTCCTTTTGCCCAGCGCAGTCGCTGAATGTAATACTCTAATAGATTGGCTGTGGCATATCCCCAGGCAAGCGGTTCGTCCACATAAACGCTTTTCAGGCCCTTGCTGTGGATAAACATGCTTGCAAGCACGTCTTCTGTAACACAATCTATTGGGAAACCGCCGATCGATTCGATAGCCTCACGACGCAGAAGTGCGTTTGTCCCGAGCCAGTAGGCGGCGTTCCAATTATCTCGTGCCGGCAAAAGAAGATGCTGAAACGTATCCTGATCAGAGTAGATTTCGTTGTCGGACAGTTGCCGGTGTAGAAAACTGTCGGTATTGTAATAGGATTGAGGAACCTGGGCGATAGCAATTTTTTCGTTGTGAAAATAGTTGATCAGCTTTGTCAAAAACTCCTTTTCGGGCCGGAAATCCGCATCGAAAATGGCTATCAGTTCACCCTGCGTATATTGCATGGCATTGTTCAAGTTTCCCGCCTTGGCGCCTATATTTTGCTCCCTTGAAATGTACCGGACACCAAGTGTTTCGGCCAATGCTTTCATTTCCGGCCTTTTGCCGTCGTCTAACAACCAGGTTTGATGAGGATAATCCATATCAATACAGTGTTGTAGGGTTGTTTTGAGCATCGTGCAGTCTTCATTATAGGTAGGTACAAAAACATCAACCGTAAACTGTTTTGTGCCTTGACTGGGTATGGCATGTCCGGACCGGCGCCAAAAGGAGACAACAAACAATATTGCAGAAAAACATGTTACAATATCTACAGTGAGCAATATGACTGATGCAACCATATGACCCATATTTAATGTAAAACCGGTACGCCATATTACATAAAATACAGATAAAAAGATGTACAGAGCGATTGCAACTCTTTGAAAAATGTGTTTAAT
Organism: Dysgonamonadaceae bacterium; assembly: GCA_031263685.1. GTDB lineage: Bacteria > Bacteroidota > Bacteroidia > Bacteroidales > Azobacteroidaceae > JAISFI01. Next base: position 2,709 of record JAISFI010000110.1, read on the forward strand.
ATTCATGTTATGCAATTTATAATAAGTAAGTAATCAAAATTAAGCGGCAATATGCGAATAATTAATAACGAGTCCTTATCCAATCGTAGCCAATGCCCTGTTGGTAGCGTAGAAGAGGGCGTCAGTACTCACGTAGTCCTGGGGTCTTATCCATTTTCCCTTCAATATTCTCCAGAGAGTTTCCGCGATGTTCAGATGCGGAGAATACGGAGGCAGACAGAAAAGGAAAAGGCCTCTTTTCTCCCAGAGAGGTCTCAGGTCACGTATTTTATGATTTCGATGTACGGTTGCATTGTCAAGCACAACGAAGGTGTCCTTACGCACATGGAGAGAGAATGTGTCAAGGAAACTGACGACCTTGTCTGCGGTAATACTTTCCGTAGTGGTAAAGCCCTCATAATGGTTCTTGCGGTCAATCATTCCAAAGATGTTGAGCCTTGCGATTCTTTGGGATGGGATGCAGACATCCTCGCCGGGCAACTGCCGGCCGTAGGGAACATATCCCCCGGTGCAGATGTGGCTTTCATCGGCATAGTAGAGGGAGATACCTCCCTCTCTTTCCCGATGTTCAAGTTCCTGCAACTTCTCATGCTTATAGTCATAGAGTTGCGGCGAGGGGATTCCCCCTGGGCGTTTCCTTATACGCTTATATCTTGCGCCAATGCGGATAAAAAACGCTTGAACGTCAGATTGCTCGCTTCTTTT
>JAISFI010000165.1 GCA_031263685.1 Dysgonamonadaceae bacterium
CCGATATGGGCGTTTTTATAGAACATTGTTACCACTGCTGCCTGCCGTTATTTGGTGCGTACCGGCCGGAAAAATATGTTAAAGCCATCCGTCTGATCGGAGCAAACCGCACCATACTATCAACCGATTTCGGACAAATCACCGACACTTCCCCCGCCGAAGGAATGCGCCAATGCATAGCAACCATGCTACAATTAGGCATCAGTGAGGAAGAAATTACTTTAATGGTAAAACAAAACCCCGCCAAGCTATTGGATTTGGAGTAATATACCATAAAAAAGGTATTGTCTTCTACTTTAATCACTCCTACCTTTGCCGCAAATAGAGTGATTAAAATGTCAGATAGTAAAAAAAACAATTTTACAGGCGAACAAACAAAGGCTATCCACGCCGGTGAAACACCGGACATTGTATCGGGGGCGTCATCGCCTAATCTGGTTATGTCCACCACTTTCGTGGTTGATGCAAATGCGGGTTTTTCTGTCGAAAGCATGGAAGAAAACGACACGTGGGTTTATACTCGTTGGGGAAATCCTACGGTTCATCAACTGGAAGAAAAACTTGCTGTACTTGAAGACGCGGAAACAGCTGTTGCTTTCGCCAGTGGAATGGGAGCTATCAGCGCATTGCTGTTTCACTTGCTCAAAGCCGGCGACCATGCTGTGATAAGCGATGTAGCTTATGCCGCTCTTTCGGAAATAACGAATGAAATGATTCCCGAATTGGGGATAGAAATTACAAAAGTGAATACTTCCGATCTAGAAGCGATACGAAAAGCTATACAACCGAATACCCGCCTGATTTATATCGAAACGCCGTGTAATCCGCTGCTTCGCCTGACGGATATTGCAGCAGTTGCCGGGATTGCCCGCCAGTCGGGAGCGAAACTAGCAGTGGATTCAACATTTGCCACACCGGTTGCCACCAAACCTTTGGCATTGGGCGCTGATTTTGTGATTCATTCGCTTACCAAATACCTTGGTGGACATGGTGATGCCTTGGGGGGCGTCATTCTTGGCAAAAAGGAAGACCTTGCTACGTTACGCAAGAAAACATCTATCCGTTTGGGAGGTTGTTTAAGTCCGTTCAATGCATGGCTTATTATGAGGGGGCTAGCTACTTTCCCAATCCGCATGAGAGTGCATCAGGAAAATGCGTTGCAGGTAGCCACCTTTCTGGAACAACATCCGAAAATCAAACGAGTGATTTATCCCGGCTTACCTTCGCATCCTCAATACGAACTGGCTAAACGGCAAATGAAAAACTTTTCGGGAATGATTACCTTTCAAATGGAAAACGGCAGGGAACAGGCGGCACGGTTTGCCGAAAAATTACAAATCATCCATTACGCCGTATCGCTGGGACATCATCGATCTCTTATATTCTATCTAAACAGCAAGGATTTACTGGAAACTTCTTTCAAACTTTCCACTCATGAACAACTACAATCATGGGACTATTTTGCAGGAGAAGGCCTCTTCCGTTTGTCGGTTGGGCTGGAAGATGCTATTGATATTATTTCCGATTTACAACAAGCGTTAGAAGAAAGGAGTTAAAGTAGTTAGAGTAGTCTAGTAGAAAAACAAAAAACTACTTTACTACTTAACTCCTTTAACTACTTGACTCCTTTGACTATTTTAAAAAATTATGATAAAAAAGATATTCAGCAGTTTACCCTTTCGCCTGGTGCTCGCATTGTTTGTGGGTATATCCGGTGGCCTTATCGCCAATGCAGGCGTTATGCAAGTAATCGTTACCGTTCAAAATCTGTTGAACGCAATCATCATGTTTACTATTCCGCTTATTATTATCGGATTTATTGCGCCGTCTATCACACAGCTTGGTAGTAATGCTTCGCGGCTGCTGGGAATAGCGCTTTTGCTGGCTTATCTGTCCAGCGTGGGAGCGTCGTTTTTTTCCGTTGTATCGGGTTATGCCATTCTGCCTCATCTGAATATTGTGAGCGATGCAGGCGAAGGGCGAGCTTTGCCGGAAGTGATATTCGACCTCCAGATCCCGCCCATTATGTCGGTTATGAGTGCTTTGGTGTTTTCGGTACTTATCGGGATAGCGGCAACCTGGCGTCGCGCCGGGAAAGTTATTGCCGCCCTGGATGAGTTTCAAGGCATGGTGATACTGATTGTAACGCGGATAATCATTCCCGTCCTGCCGTTCTTTATTGCCTGTACGTTTTGCTCGTTGGCTTACGAGGGATTGATTACGCGGCAGTTGCCTGTGTTTCTGGCAGTCATTCTCCTTGTTATTGCCGTCCATTATATATGGATGGCATTATTGTACTCGCTGGCTGCCGTCTATTCAAAGAAGAATCCCCTTCGCGTGTTGCGTCATTATGGACCGGCCTATCTGACGGCTGTCGGCACGATGTCGTCTGCTGCTACCTTGCCGGTTGCGCTCGAATGTGCGCGAAAATCAGACATCTTGCGCCGCGATATGATAGACTTTGGTATTCCATTGTTTGCCAATATACACCTGTGTGGGTCGGTGCTTACGGAAACGTTTTTTGTGATGACTGTTTCGTTGACGCTTTACGGAAGCCTGCCGTCGCTGTCGTCGCTCGTTTTGTTCAGCATATTGCTGGGCATCTTTGCCATCGGCGCTCCGGGTGTTCCGGGCGGGACAGTGATGGCGTCGCTGGGGCTGATTGTCAGCGTACTTGGGTTCGACGCCACAGGCACAGCGCTGATGCTGACTATCTTCGCCCTGCAAGACAGTTTCGGTACGGCTTGCAACGTAACAAGCGACGGGGCTTTGACGCTTATTCTCAGTGAATACCGTAATCGGATAGAAAACTAAGGCAACTTTGCATCAATTCCGTATTATTTCATGCCTACCTTTTTTCGAAAAGGTCGAAAACTTTCTTAAAAAAGATAGGTATCTCTTGAAATATACCATGAATATGGTATTGTGGTAACATCCGAAACCCTTTATTTTTGTACAGAATTTAAAAAGAAACAAAATGAGTTTACATTATTTATATATGTGTATGATGTGTAACTGCCGGAACCGGACAGCGCATGATTCGCGTGCATAAAAGCAGAGAAAGATAAATGCACAAAAGGCTGTCCGTTTCTCCCCGGACAGCCTTTTGTGTTTAACAGAGAAATAAAATAACACTAATTAAAATAATAAACATTATGAACCGGAAAGTAACAATAGCAAGTTTGACTATACTGATTGCCATCAGTAGTTCTGTAAATGCGCAGACAACAAGTGCAACCGCTAATCCTGCACAGCAGGAAGCCGTTTATATTAAAGGCGTTCGATTTGTAGACGCCCTGTTGGAAAAATGGATTACCGAATATTCAAAGACGCATCCCGGCGTGTCGCTGTCTATTGCCGGTAAGGATACGTACGAACATTCAATTGAAGTTATACCGTCCGGAATACGGGATAACGATGCCTTGCAGGCAACGGCAACGGCCATCTCTTTCGGTAAGTATGCCGTTCTACCGATTGCAGGGAAAGACAACGTACTGCCGGATGAACTCAAAAAGAAAAAACTGAATGAAAAGCGAATCAGGGAATTGTTCTTTGAGAGAGACTTCCTCGCCGAAGACAGCGAACCGGACAAAAAGGAAAAATACGATGCTACAGTTTATTCGAGCAACAGTTCTTATTCGGTATCCCATTCCTTCGCCGGACATTTCGGTTATGAAGCAAGCAGCCTGAAAGGTAAAAAGATTGCCGGAGACGATATTTACCTGAACAATGCTGTAAAAAAAGATGTCAAAGGAGTTAGTTTCAATAATCTAAACTATATTTTCAATATCGAATCGCGGCAATTAAACGATGGTATTACGCTACTTCCTTTAGACGTAAAAAAGGAATATGCTGAAGTGTTGAATGTGCAAAATCTGGATGAAACAATCGCACTGCTTGAAAATAAAAGTATCGGCCTGATACCGGTAGAAGAACTGGCATTTGTGTTGCCCGAAAAAGTAAACCCGGCAACGCTTCAGTTTCTGGAGTGGGCGCTTTCGGAAGGACAAAATTATATCAACCCTTTCGGTTTCCTCCGGTTGGATACAAAAACAATCGTTCAGCAGCAAAAGAAAATATCTGCATTGGAAACAAAGTTACTAGCAAATAAATAATCCTAATATTAATAAAAGCGTCCTCCACACCGCTCTGCAAATTGGATAAGAGGACGCTCGATCTCAAATAAGTAAAATCATGACAAAAATAGTCTATTTTTTGTTATTAACAGTCATTTTCTTTCCGTTTTCATGTTTTGCACAGGGAAACGAAGTGAAAATAAACGGAAAGGTTCTTGATGAAAAAACACGAGAACCGATTATTGGAGCCGGTATCTCACTTGCAGGCCCAAAAGGAACAGGGACAGTGAGTGACGCAGACGGAAGCTTCTTCCTCATCGTCAAATCGTTTCCGGCTACCCTTTCCATCAATTATTTAGGCTACAAAACGCAAGAGATTGACATTTACGAATACGTGGAACTGATCATTGTAGAACTCAGTGAAAACAGAAATGTTTTGGATGAGGTCGTAGTTGTCGGTTATACTACGGCCAAAAAATCTAGTTACACAGGTTCAGTGGCGGTTGTGAGCATAAAGGATTTGGAAAAATTGCAAATTACATCAATGGGAAAGGCGCTTCAAGGTACTGTTCCTGGGCTTCAATCCATCGCGCAGGCAGGGCAGCCGGGAAGTGACGCATCGCTTTTTGTCAGAGGTATCGGCTCCGTGAATGCTTCGTTGTCTCCGTTATATGTTGTAGACGGTGTGGCAGGCGCGAATCCCAACCAAATCAGTGGTAAGGAGATTCAGTCCATCTCAGTGTTGAAAGACGCTACCGCCAGCGCTCTTTATGGATCGCGGGGCGCAAATGGAGTAATTGTGATTACTACCAGGTCGGGCAACCTCAACACCAAGCCCGTTGTGAATTTCTCTGCCGATTATGGTTACACAGGTCGCGCTGTAAAGGACTACGAATATTTGACGCAATCGGAATATTACGAACTTCAATGGGAAGCCATTCGTAATACGCGACTTGACAACGGCGCGACAGCTGCGGAAGCCGCTCAATACGCCACGGATAATATAGTCAATGTTTTGAATGTGAATATCTTCGGAACACAATATCCCAAGCCGATAGGCACGGATGGCAAGCTGGTTGCAGGTGCAACGCCTTTGTGGAATGACAACTGGGGCAAAACCATTTCTCGGGCAGGCATTCGTCAGCAATACGACCTGAGCGTGAGCGGCGGTAGCACCAATACTAAATATTTCTTTTCAGGCGGTTATTTGAAAGAGGAGGGTTGGATTAAGACTTCCGAGTTTGAACGCTATAATTTGCGCGCGAATGTACAGTCCAAAGTGAATCCATGGTTTTCAGCGGGCGTGAACATATCGTTATCGTCAAGTTTTCAAAAATCGCCGACACAGAGTGACAGTAATATGGGTAACTTCGCCAACTTCCAGCGTTTAATTTCCGATATTTATCCCGTATGGGAACGCAATGCCGATGGCTCATTCGTACTGGATGCAAACGGCGACAGGGTATGGGATTACGGTACATGGCGACCAACGACGGCTTGCAGCGTCATCAACATTCTGGGTAGCGCCGAACACGAACTGTCAGGCAGCAGGACGGAAGCAGCGCTGGTGAGAACCAACTTCGACATTACATTTGCCAAAGGGCTACTCCTGAAAACCACTGCCAGCGTCGACTATCGTACCGGTACGTCGCATACCTATTCCCATCCTTATTATCGCACGGGTGTGATTGCAGACGGAGAAGGTTCGGCGAGCCGAAGTTCGAACCGCGACCTCAGATATACGATCAACAGTTTCCTTGACTACACACTGAATTTCGATGGTGACACCCATGTCATCAATGTGTTATCCGGCCCTGAAGTGTACGTGACAACCAGTTCGTCGCTATCGGGCAGCAGGACGGGTTTCCTGGTTTTGGACAAAACCGAACCGTCAGCGGGCACAACCAGTGGTACATTTAACGGTACGTCGAGTGACTATCATCTGGCAAGTTATCTAGGCAAGCTTGACTACGCTCTGAATGAGCGCTATCACGCTTCCGTCAGTTTCCGTCGCGACGGTTCTTCGCGCTTCAGCAAACAGTCGCGATGGGGTAACTTCTGGTCGATCGGTGCAGCGTGGAACGTGAAAAAAGAGGCATTCCTTGCCGGTCAAGGTAATATCGACAATCTCAATTTGCGCTTCAGTTACGGCGCGCAGGGCAACGATAATGTGGGCAATTATGCCTATGGTGGATTTTATTCTATTTATAATAGTTTGGATAAGTTG
>JAISFI010000260.1 GCA_031263685.1 Dysgonamonadaceae bacterium
TACTTCGGCGATTTCGATCCTTTCGGCGATTTCGACCTGCTGTTCGGCGCCGCCAAGCAGAATCTCAAAATCACGGAAATCATCATTCGCTACAGAGACCGCGAGTATGGAACGACGCAGATCAGCCGTTTCAAACATGGAGTCCTGTTGTTTAAAATGAGTTTCTTTGCTGCACGAAAAATAAAGTTTATATAAAAACCAGCTAAAAGAATTTCAAATCATGAATATACTTCACATCAGTTCTACGGATTTACGCGGTGCAGGTTCTTGTGTTTTGGCGCTCAACACTCTGCTCAATGCAAAAGGACATCATTCGCGGCTGGTTGTTGTATTCAAAACCAAATCCGATTCCGCCGTTACCGGTTTTTTCCGTTCCATAAATCCGCACCTGAAACACTGGATAGACGAAGCTATCCTGCAGTTCGGGAAAATACAGTCGTATCTTGCGGTCGGAAAAACCGATCCCGACTATTATTTTTACAACCTCGACGAACGTAAATCGAATTTTTCGGCAAAGGCAATCCTGAAAAAGGCAGGTTTCAAACCCGACGTCATCTTTGTACACTGGGTCAGCCGTTTCGTAAACACAGCCGAAATAAGGGAACTGCATCGCCTGACGGGTGCAAGGATATTTTGGGTGATGGTCGATAACGCTCCCATCACAGGCGGCTGTCATTATCCGTGGAAATGCAGGGGATATGAAAGCGATTGCAGTGATTGTCCCGCCTTGCTTTCCGGTTCCAAAAAACATATTGCCCAACGGAATTTTGCTTTGAAGAAAGCCAATATTCCAAACGGGTTGCATATATTGACACTGTCTTCCATGGATAAATTCCGTGCAGAAAAGAGCTGTCTTTACGCCAGTCATGCGGTCGATGTGATTTATCATCCCATAAACGAACAAATTTTCCATTCTGTCTCCAGTTCGGGAGCAAGACGGTATTTCAATTTGCCGGAAGGCAAAAAAATCATATTCTTTGCCGCTACCGACCTTAACGAGAGGCGGAAGGGTTACGTCGAACTACAGGAAGCTCTGAAAATCTTAGCACAAAAAACAAGCGACCGTGGAGAAAATTCCAATGACTGCATGTTTATAATGGCTGGCAAAACCTTACCCGCCACACAGAAAAACAGCGCTGTCCCCACAAAATATTTAGGCTATTTGTCGGAACAGGAAATGGTATTGGCGTTCAGCGCTGCTACGCTTTTTGTATGTCCCACACTGGAAGATTCCGGTCCTGGCATACTTGGTCAGGCAATGCTTTGCGGAACGCCGACTGTTGCCTTTGCTTCCGGCGCTGCCATGGATATGATACAAACCGGCAATACCGGCTACCTTGCCCGATTAGGCGACAGCGCCGATCTGGCGGAAGGAATTAAATACGTTTCCGGTTTGCCAGCCGAAAAGTATGTCGCAATGAAAACGAACTGCCGTGAAACAGGAATGGAAACTTGTTCGTTTCAGGCAGTAGGTAAAAGAATTGAAAAATTATTAGCTATATAAATGAATGAATACAAAAGTTAATTCTACAAATCTAATAAATGTCCTTAAAAGGGTCGCCCGCGCGCTCGGCTTGTCCGAAAATTTAAAGACCGCCGTATGGCGACTGATGGCTTTCCGTTCTATAAGAAAATACAAGAAATTATGGTTACGGGAAGAAAACGGCGAAAAATATTTCGACATTAATGGCGCAAAACTTCCAGACTTATCAGACAGTCCATACTATGTTACAGGATTGCTGCTGGCTTTTGAGGATGTCTATACCATTCCTTATTTCTATAACGACGATTACAGTAAAAGTAATGTAGAAAAGGTTGACAGTTATCTGATCGAAGGACCGTATGGATACAGGGATGAAGCCTTTGACGTTGATGTAAAGAAAGGCGACGCCGTTATTGACGCGGGCGCGTGGATTGGCGATTTCAGCGCTTATGCTGCAAACAAAGGTGCAACGGTTTATGCCTTTGAGCCGGTAGAGTCTACATATCAGATTCTATGTAAAACACAAGCAATGAATAACACCGCAGGTAAAATTGTGCCTGTTGCAAAAGGATTAAGTGACAGGGAAATGCACGTCGATATCGCAATAAGCGAAAATAAAAGCGGTTCAAATTCTACTATTATTACAGACAGTTCGCACAACTCATCCGAAACAATTACGCTCACCACCATCGACAGGTTTGCGGAAGAAAATAAACTGGAACGCGTTGATTTTATCAAAGCGGATATCGAAGGAGCAGAAAGAGAATGCTTCGCGGCGCAACAAATGTTTTGCGGACTTTTGCGCCGAAACTTGCAATCTGCACCTATCATTTGCCCGACGACCCGCAAGTCCTGGAGCAAATTATCAAGGAAGCCAATCCGCAATATAAAGTTGTTCACACACGACACAAGTTATTTGCAGCGATAGAAAAGATTTAAAAGAACTAAATAAATATAGAACAGGATGAAAAATAAGAATTTAACAGTTAGTAAAAAAGAAAAAGGCAAAAAAATACCTGTTTCCGCCACGCTGTTTGACAGGATGGAAAACTGGATGCAGAAGAGAAGCAATGTTTGCTTTTGGATTACTTTTAGCGTAACGGTCATTGTTTCCCTCTTGCTTTACGATCCCAGAGTAAGTCTCACCGGCGATGATTCGAACTATATATTAAGTGCAAACAGTTTCATAAAGGATTTCAGTTCCCCGGGTTCTCAAGCGACGCTGTATGTGATTACCCTGTCGCCGATAGCGTTTTTTTTCGGCATGTCCCTGTTTCCATTGAAGCTTTTTTCACTGCTGTCGATGCTTGGGTTCATGTATTTCACATACGCTTCGTTCCGTCGAAGGATTCCCGCTGTCATATTATTGCCGGTACTGGCGCTTATATCGCTTAATTCGAGTGTACTGTATTATGCAAGCCAGACTTATTCCGAAGCGTTTTACATGTTCATGCTGTCGCTTTTTATCTTCGT
>JAISFI010000378.1 GCA_031263685.1 Dysgonamonadaceae bacterium
AAACAACATTGACATTCAAAATACGGAAATCCTTACAGCCGCGATTAACAATTATCACGGGACACTCATTGTCGTTTCGCACGACCGGTATTTTTTGGAACAGGTAAATATTGAAAGGCCGATAGCGTTGGAAATGTAATGCTTATATTGACGCCATTTATGAAAATTAATTGTATTTTTGCACCATCAATTTATAAATCAATATACAACTAAAGAATGAAAAAAAGATCACTATTGTTATCCGTGCTAATCCTGTCGGCAGTGCAGGTATTCGGACAATCCCGGGAAGCCCGCCTGTTGCGCTTCCCCACCGTACATGGGGATAAACTGGTATTCTCCTATGCCGGAGATTTATATTCGGCTTCGGCCAAAGGCGGTGTTGCAAAGAAAATAACTGCAAACGGAGGTTACGAAATGTTCGCCCGTTTTTCGCCCGATGGCAGCCAGCTTGCTTTTACCGCACAGTATGACGGAAATACGGAAATTTATCGTATGCCGATAACAGGCGGCGAACCGGTGCGCCTCACATATACTGCCACCCTCGATCGCGATGATTTATCGGACAGAATGGGACCTAATAATATTGTGCTGGGATGGAAAGATGATGGGCAAATCATTTACCGTTCGCGGATGAAGGCTTTCAATGCTTTCAAAGGAAAACTGTATCTGGCATCTGTCAATGGCGGGCTTTCGGAAGAACTTCCATTGCCGGTGGGAGGCTTCTGTTCCTATTCGCCCGATAAATCCAAACTGGCTTACAACCGGGTGTTCCGGGAGTTCAGAACTTGGAAATACTACCAGGGTGGTATGGCCGACGATATTTGGATTTACGATTTCAAGACCCGACAAATTGAAAATATAACAAACAATGTCTATCAGGATATTTGCCCGATGTGGACGGGCGACTATATTTATTATATTTCCGATAGAGACCGTACGATGAATCTCTTCGCCTATCATACGAAAACCGGAGAAACGAAAAAGGTGACGAATTTTGATAAATTTGATATTAAATTTCCTTCGCTCGGCGATCAGGCCATCGTTTTTGAAAATGGAGGATATATCTATTCCTTCGATTTGAAGACGCAGAAGGCCGATAAACTTACAATATATATTGAGGAAGATATGAATGGCGGACGTTCGCAACTGAAAGACGTATCGCGCGTTGCAAGAAATCTGGATCTCTCGAACGATGGCAAGCGAATCGTTCTGTCGGCCAGAGGCGATATTTATACGGTGCCGGTGACTTCGGGCATCACCCGCAATCTGACGGAAACATCAGGGGTGCATGAACGAAACACGCAATGGTCGCCCGACAACCGGTGGATTGCCTATATTTCCGATGAAACGGGCGAAGATGAAATATATATCCGCACACAGGATGGCTTGCAGACACCAATACAATTGACCAAAAACAGCGATACTTACAAATATGGCCTGTCGTGGTCGCCGGACAGTAAGAAAATTCTTTGGAGTGACAAGCTTCAACGCTTGCGTTACATTGATATTGACACCAAAAAAGTGACGGAAGTAGAAAAAACTGTCGACGGAGAGCTGAATAGCTATGTATGGTCTCCCGATAATCAATGGATTGCTTACACCCTGCCCCGTTACGGTACAACGTCGGTGATTGTGATATATGATGTCAGTTCCAAAAAAAAAGAGGAAGTGACCGATGACTGGTTTTCTTCGCGTGCGCCTTTTTTCAGCAATGACGGGAAGTATTTGACCTTCATTTCGCCCAGAGATTTTCATCCCACTTACAGCAGTACGGAATGGAATCATGTTTACAACGATATGGATAAGATATACATCGTTCCGCTCAGTAAAAAAACGCCTTCACCTTTTGCCTATACCAACGATGAAGCTACCGTGGAAAATAAAACCAGCGATGCAAAGGATGCGAAAAGCGACGATAAAAAAGAAACTCCGGAAGACCATCAATCTGCAAAAACAGTAGAGATTGATTTCGACGGAATCAAAGGCCGTTCGCTGGCACTTGACCTTCCCGCAGGTAATTACGGTACGCCATTCTGTATCGATAATATGGTGTATTACAGTCGATACGGGAGAAATTCAAGAGGTTTGTTTTTGTTCGATTTGAAATCTAAAAAGGAAACCGAACTGGGCAATGTCAATATTGTCGCCATTACCGGTAATTACAGAAAATTACTGATTAACGGCAGTAGCGGCTATGCGGTGATAGATCTCCCGAAGGGAAAAATTAGCATAGATAAACCCATCAATTTGTCCGAACTGAAAACGATTGTGAATCTGCGTGAAGAATGGAAGCAGATATACAACGAATGTTGGCGGCAAATGCGCGACTTTTTCTACGATCCCGGAATGCATGGTGTAAACTGGAAATCCATCCGCGAGAAATATGCCCCATTGGTAGAACATGTGAACGATAGAAACGACCTGAATTATATTATCGGCGAAATGATTGGCGAACTGAATGTTGGACATGCTTACATCGGTGGAGGTGACAGATACAATCCTCCCAGGGTAAAAACCGGTTTACTGGGCGCCGAAATCAGTCGGGATCCATCGGGCTATTACAAAATCGACAGGATATTGGAAGGACGGAATTGGACGGAAGACCTCCGTTCGCCACTCTCCGAACTGGGTGTCAATGCCAAAAACGGCGATTATATCATTGCCGTCAATGGCAAATCAACTCATAAGATGAACGATATTTACGCGGCTTTATATGACAAAGCCGGTCGGACAGTGGAACTTACACTCAACAGTACCGCTTCAGAAGCCGGCAGTTGGAAAGCATTGGTTAAACCGACAGGCGACGAATCGTCACTGTATTATTTCAACTGGGTACAGCAAAATATAGATAAAGTAACGAAAGCGACTGGCGGTGAAGTGGGGTATATTCATATCCCGGACATGGGCGTGGACGGGCTGAATGCGTTTGTGAGATACTATTACCCGCAACTGAACAAAAAGGCTTTAATCATCGACGATCGTGGTAACGGAGGAGGAAACGTTTCTCCCATGATCATAGAGCGCCTCCGTCGCGAAGTCGCCATGCTGATAGCTCCGCGCAACGGTCGCCCGGGATTGAAGCCAAATGGGATGATGGCTGGCCCAAAAATATTGCTGGTAGATTCATATTCGGCTTCCGACGGAGATTTGTTCCCCTACCAATTCAGGCATTATCAATTAGGTAAAATTGTCGGCGTCCGTACTTGGGGAGGCGTTGTCGGCATCCGAGGCTCCTTGCCGATTATTGATGGCGGCTCACTCAACCGTCCGGAGTTCGCTCATCTGGACGCAGCAGGCAAACAATTCATCATTGAAGGACACGGAATTGACCCGGACGTTGTAGTCGATAATGACCCAGCCAAAGAATACGCAGGTGAAGACCAACAACTCAATAAGGCGATAGAACTGATATTGCAGGAATTAAAAGCAAATCCGGTAAATATTCCGGATAAATTCCCGCCTTATCCGGATAAATCGAAGAAGAAATGATGAGGGACGAAATATGATTTTCGTGTAAATGAGTAATTCATAAGGGCAAGGCATATCTTGCCCTTATGAATTATTTTTCTACCTCTGATTATCATGTACTTATGAAGATATATTGTCAAAGTTGGGAAAATAACAAGAAAAAAAAATTCAAGAACATTGCACATAAATAAATAAGTATTATCTTTGCACCGCAATTGAGAGAAATTGTAGAAAATAAAATGGTGTGGTAGTTCAGCTGGTTAGAATACCTGCCTGTCACGCAGGGGGTCGCGGGTTCGAGTCCCGTCCATACCGCTTCAACGCTTGATAATTTATTGATTGTCAAGCGTTTTTATTTTACTGTATTGCGTTTGTGTTGCAAATACGCCCAATTTGACCATCCGTTTCCATTTGACGAATTATTGCCAACTATCCGAAAACACGGAAAATTTCTCTACCTTTGCCCTCTGAAAAGAAAAATTGCATGGATAAGTACCGTCAAATGTACAATGAAAATTTCTTGGGGACATCCGATGTTTCCATCCTTAAATTCTACTATGCCAGCTTCAAGATACAGCAAGGCAAGGGGAATGTATCGGATGTGAGTGCTTTTCTTGACGAGTGTGCAAAAATATCCGATGATACAAACCTGCTATTGAAACTATTTGGTTTTCTTCCACTTCTCAATTTGTGTTTTGGAACAGGAAAAGAGCAAAAGCGAATAGCCGAAATTATTAGAACAAAACGTGAAAGTGTCGAGAAATTATTCTTGCAGGACGATGTTTCGGACAAAGACATTACATCTTTACTCTATAACACATCCCCAATCAGTCAGTCTAACCACTTAATTACTAAGGAAGAATCTTTGCAATTGGTAAAAGAATACA
>JAISFI010000406.1 GCA_031263685.1 Dysgonamonadaceae bacterium
GATGTAATCATGCAACATTGTCCCGGCGCGGCGAAGCCCCTAAAATTATTTTTAAAAAATATTTGGGGGATTCGCCGCTCTGCTTCGACGTCACACATATACCCGACGTTAAAACGTTCGGGCTACCGAGATAAAATCCGTTCCGGATTAGCTTACGCCGAACATTACCGGGATGGAATCCGTTCCGGATTAGCTAACGCCGAATGCGGTTTCCTGTTTCCACTCCTTTGTCCCACTATTTTAAACTGTGCAGAGCATAAAAAGAGAAAAATCTTCTTTTTTCTTGGTCAATTTCAAAAACTTTTATACATTTGCAGTCGCTAATGCGAAAATAGCTCAGTTGGTAGAGCACGACCTTGCCAAGGTCGGGGTCGCGGGTTCGAGTCCCGTTTTCGCTCCAAGAGATTGAGGCGACAGGAGGTCGCTTTTTTCGTGGAGAATACACGAATTGACATAAAAACAAAACGGAAGCCCAGATGGCGGAATTGGTAGACGCGCTAGTTTCAGGGACTAGTGTTCGCAAGGATGTGCAGGTTCGAGTCCTGTTCTGGGTACAAGCAAAGAAAATAGTCGCGCGGGTGGTGGAATTGGTAGACACGCCACTTTGAGGGGGTGGTGCCGGTAACGGTGTGTGGGTTCAAATCCCGTCCCGCGTACAAGTAGAAAGTCGTTCTTCGGGCGACTTTTTTTGTTTTATGCTTTTTTAGTAGATATCTTATAACATTTCTTGTCACATGCCGTTAACTAAGCAAATGTATTATTTTTTCTCATGAACAGGTTTTTAATTGTATTATTGATTGCCGGATGCTGTTTGCCGGTTTTTTCGCAAAGTTACGACGAATGGATCGATAGTTCATTTAAATATCTGGATCAACAGGATTTAATAGCTGCGGAGGAAAGCCTGAAACAGGCGCTAAGAAAAGAACCTGCCAATCCGAGAAATATTCTCTTACTTTCCAACTTAGGCGTCATACAGCAAAAGCTGGGTAAATGGGATGATGCTTTGCTGTCATACACCAGCGCCTTGGATCGCAGTCCGCAGCAGACAACCTTATTGTCCAATCGGGCAAATCTTTATCTTGAAATGGGTTATCCGGACAAAGCGCTTGCGGATTATACGATACTTCTGGCTATTGACGGACAGCATGAAGAAGCGCTCTATCGGAGAGGCTTGCTTTACTTGGCGCAAAAAGACTACCTGGCTGCCAAAGCCGATTTCAACAAAATAGTGGAAGTCAATCCCAATACCCTGAATGGCCGCAAAGGAATCGCTACTTTATGCAAATTGCGGGGCGATTATTCGGATGCGGAAAAGATATATATTTTTCTGATAAGCAGGGTGCCGGAGGATGCGGATTTATACCTTGGCCGCGCTGAACTTTATTTGATGATGAAGAGAAACAACCATGCGCTGTCCGACGTCAATAAAGCAATCTCCCTGGAAACCAAAACCGGGCGCAAAGATCCCTATGCATATATCCTTCGCGCCCGAATTAAAATACTTCAACACGAAAAACAGCCGGCTCAAAAAGATATTGAACAGGCAGTGGCCGCAGGCTATGATAAAGAGAAAGCAGCAGAGTTGTTGAAAAGCTGCAAATAACAGAGAAAAACTAATAAGGTAGTTGAGTCCTGTTCTTAGTTTTTAACTCTCAGCTCTAACAAACCGAATCTCTCCAAAATATTCTGGCCTGTGAAAATCCGGTTGTGTTGTCGGGATTGGATTCCAGCTTAAGAAATGAGGAACAAGCGTCTTATCTCCACATTTGTAGAAATTTGCACGTAAAGCTGTAGTTGTGGGATCTGTCTGGGAGAAACCCAGCAGTTCTAACGGGATTTCTACCAGTATTTGCCAATGAACAGGACTGTCTTTGATAATCGGTTCTTGAGGTAACGAAGTGTGAATGAGAATCTTGTCCATAACCTTCGAGGGTAGATGAAAAAACGAAGTTCTGCTTTCTCTTATAGCAGACAACGCCGTTCCAATACAATTAAATTCAAAGTTCCGATAAACATCGGCGCCTACATGCTGAAAGAAAAACTCTACACAGGAATCTTCATATACCGGCGAGTGATAGCCCGTATTAACTGCCCTGATCGAATCTTCATGCACATCGAACAGGAGGAAAAAAGAAGCATCCGTCCATGCGAGATAGAACTTCACCTCCGGTCGATAGGGATACGCCTCCCAGTTAACAGTATCAACACTGCCTTGTACGGCTTCTTTTAGCATCGTTTCTGCCTTTATCTTCCAGTCATCGGTGAAAGATAAAGCCTTGATCTGTTTGATTTGTAATTGCTTCATAAAGAAGTTTATGTATTGAATTAAAACATCAATCCGATTGAAAAACTTAAAATATTATCCCTTTTGACAAGCCTCATATCTCCATAAGTATCCAACAAGCGCTGTGGCGTTTGTATCGTCTTATCCAGCAAAGCAACGTCATACCTGAAATCGAAGAAAAGCTTGGAAATATAGACTTTTACACCACTTGATATATATATGTTGTAAATTTCATCATGCGTGTGAATGTCTTCCTGTCCCGAACAAACCGTATGGACTTGATAAGCATTCTTTAATTTGCATCCGGCAAAGATACTGAGTCCATACTCGTTTTCTCTGACGGAATAGTAGCCGAATAAAGCCGAACAATTGATGGCTTTAATATTTGATTGAATAGTCGCTTCATTGGAAACAGTCAAACCGTCATCTCCAATAATATGAAAAATTTCGGATGTACGGTTGTAACCTAATTCCGGTTGAAAGAAGAATTGATTAAAATTGATACACATCATCCCATCTACCATAAATCCCACTTCATTCGTAGTTTCTACTCTCAGGCCTTCATGTTCGCTGTGGATGGACACAATAGGAAGATCTGTATTGACGCCGGTTTTGATTCCCCAATTGATTCTTTTTTTATAAACATAATTTGAAGCATCCTGCGCTTGAAGTTCCACGCAAAAACAATGTAATATTCCCCAACACATCAGTATTTTGGAACACATCAACAGTTCGGAACAAAGGCGACGGTAATTCTTCATTTATTTTCGTTTTTTAACACTCCAACCAAATGTACCAATCAGCTTTCCCATTTCATAGTATTTGCCATGGGCGTAAATGAGTAGATTTGCCTTTTGCATGTCGAAAGCGCCGGTTGTTGGATGAATATATTTTTCATCGGCCAGGATATTCACTACCTCGGCAATAAACATATTGTGAGACCCTAATGGATTGATGGCTAAAACCTTACATTCTATGTTGATTGGAGCCTCTTCTATGATTGGAGCCTGCACAATGGTCGCCTTTCCGGGTGTCAGATTCATTTCCTTGAATTTAGCATGATCTTTTCCGGATTTAACGCCCACCCAATCGGTCGGGTAGGCCAGGCGAGCTGTAGTCAGGTTAATCACAAATTCCATATTTTTTTGGAGGATAGGATAAGAATGACGTTCCGGTCTGACAGAAATATAGCACAACGGAGGATTGGTACAAATATTACCTACCCAACTGACAGTGATAATGTTGTATTCCTCCTCATGGCTACCGCAACTCACCATAACGGCAGGTAGTGGGTAAATCATATTCCCCGGCTTCCAATTCTTTTTCATGCAAATAAGTATCTACTATTTGATAATTTCAATCGCTTTCTTGTCGATTGTCCGCTCACAATAGTGGCATTTTAACTGAACATTCTCTTTGTCGATCACTGTAAAATGGGTAAGCATCGGCTCATTATTTGTGATACATTGAGGGTTGCTGCACTTTACCAGACCGACTAACTCGTCGGGCAACGTAACTCGCTTTTTTTCTGTGACTTCGTAATCCCGGATGATATTCAGATTCACATTAGGCGCAATGAGCGCAATACGATTGATTTCTTCTTCTCTGAAAAATTTGTCGGCAATCTTGATAATTCCTTTTTTACCCATCTTTTTACTGTCAAGATTACTGCCGATGGTGACTCTTGAATTTATATCCTCAATGCCGAGCAGCCGGACAACCTGAAATAGTTGTTCTGCCGGAATATGGTCTATGGATGTACCGTTTTCTAATGCGGCAACCTGTAATTCTTTCTTTTTCATATCGAATCTTTCATTAATTAATCTTAATCAACCTCAATTCCCAAAGCCTCACAAATAATTGCCTGTCGGGCAAATACTCCGTTTTTCGCCTGTTCTATGAAATAAGCTTTTGGATTATCGTCTACATCACATGCAATTTCATTGACCCTTGGCAGCGGGTGAAGTATCTTCAGGTTGTCTTTACTGTTGTCTAACATACTGTTTCGGAGGATATATATGTTTTTAACTTTCTCGTACTCCATCAGATCGGTAAAACGTTCGCGTTGTACTCGCGTCATATACAAAATATCTGATTGATTGATAACTGCTTCCGAGAAGTCCGTATGCTCGTGATATTCAAGATGGTGCGTGTCGCAAAAAATCTTGTATACATCCGGGATCTTCAATTCTTCCGGAGCCACAAAATGGAAAGTAGGGTTGAAGTGAGACATTCCGACTAATAGAGAATGTACTGTTCTGCCGTATTTCAAATCGCCGACTATCGTAATTTGCAAATGATCTAATTTTCCTTGTGTCTTGTAGATGGAGTAAATGTCTAACAACGTCTGACTGGGATGCTGATTTGCCCCATCGCCAGCATTGATAATCGGCACCTTGGTAATTTCCGATGCATAACGGGCAGCGCCTTCCAAATAATGCCGCATGATAATCAAATCGGCATAATTACTGACCATGCGAATGGTGTCTTTCAATATTTCTCCTTTGGACGAACTGGTCGTAGCAGCGTCCGAAAAACCAATGATACGCCCTCCCAAGCGGTTGACTGCTGTTTCAAAACTCAGGCGCGTGCGGGTAGACGGTTCAAAAAACAGGGTAGCACAAACCTTTCCTTCCAACAACTTACGATTGGGGTTGGCCTCAAATAACTCGGCTTTCTTTAAAAAATGAAGAATATCTTCTTGGGTATAGTCAGTGATAGATACTAAACTTTCTTTTTTCATATACCTTTCTTTTTCATGTACATATATGGGATTATTTGCTTCGTGATAACATTCGTAATAACAATGGAGCAAATGTATGAAAAAAATTCGTACCTCAAAACAATTTTCCTGCCAAATTGGATGCAAAAAATTATTTTATTACCTATTTTTGCACACTGAAATGGAAAAAAGAAAAATCCTTCTTGTATGAAAAAGAAAAACTCCGCGATACCCCGGCAAATTCTCAAATGGTTTTGGGTACTGTTTGCAGGTGGTATATTGTTTGTAGCATTAATCTTTATACTGATTGCACAGGGTGTTATCGGTTACATGCCCCTCATAGAAGAATTGGAAAACCCTATTGATAAATATGCTTCGCAAGTCATTTCGTCCGACAATGAGATGCTGGGAACTTACGCCCAAAAGAAAGAGAACCGGATTTATTCTACCTACGAAGATTTATCTCCGAAACTTATCGAAGCCTTGATCGCAACGGAAGACGCCCGTTTCATCAGCCATTCCGGCATCGATATATACGCCTTGGGACGCGCTGTCGTAAAAGGCGGAATCCTGCCCGGTTCCAATGCCGGAGGAGGGAGCACAATTACCCAGCAACTGGCGAAACTACTGTGGTCGCCCAAAGCCGGCAACGTCTTCCAGCGACTGCTACAAAAACCGATAGAATGGGTGATCGCCGTCCAATTGGAACGCAATTACACGAAAGAAGAAATCATCAACTTTTATTTCAACAAATTCGATTTCCTGAATAATGCCGTTGGAATACAAACAGCAGCCTGGGTTTATTTCGGCAAAAAAAGCCCTAAAGACTTGTCTATAGAAGAAGCAGCAACCTTAGTCGGCATGTGCAAAAACCCGTCCCTCTATAATCCGAACAATCCTAAGAAGTTGAAAGCCTGTCAGGGAAGACGAAACGTTGTGCTGGAGCAAATGTCCAAGTACGGATATTTGATGGCTGCGGAAAAAGATTCTCTACAAAAAATCCCGTTGACGCTCACTTATAATAAGGTGGATCATAAAGAAGGATTGGCGCCCTATTTCCGCGAATATCTGCGAACGATCATGACGGCTAAAAAACCGGACAAAAACGACTACCGCCCCGACTGGATGAAGCAGCGTTATATGGAAGATTCGCTGGCGTGGGAAACGAATCCCCTTTACGGCTGGTGCCACAAAAACAAAAAAACGGGAGGCGCCTATTATAATCTGTACACCGATGGCTTGAAAATCTACACAACGATAGATTCCCGTATGCAAAACTATGCGGAAAAAGCCGTAGAAGAGCATGTCGGGAAAACCATGCAACCGTCATTCTTCAGAGAAAAATCAGGAAGAAAAAACGCCCCTTTTTCATCAGACACCAAACAGGCGGATATAGACGCAATCATTCTCCGTGCCATCAGACAGACAGAACGTTATAAATACCTGAAAGAAGAAGGCCAAAAAGAATCCGAGATACTGAAAATCTTCAATCAGCCGGTAGAAATGACTGTATTTTCCTGGGAAGGCGTCAAAGACACCACTATGTCGCCACGAGACTCCGTCATCTACATGAAATCCTTTCTCCGGGCAGGTTTAATGGCCATGGATCCACGTTCCGGACATGTCAAGGCATACGTGGGAGGCACCGACTACCGTTACTTCCAATATGATATGATAAACTTAGGCAAACGGCAGATAGGCTCTACGATTAAACCGTTTTTATACTCATTGGCCATGGAAGAAGGTTTCTCTCCATGCGACCAGATGCTGCACGTTGAACAGGAAATCATAGCCGAAAACGGTAAACCATGGAGGCCTAAAAATGCCAACAAAAAACGGATCGGCGAAATGGTCACCATCAAATGGGGATTACAGCAGTCGGACAACTGGGTTACGGCCTATCTGATGGGAAAGCTGTCGCCCTATACTTTCGCCAGAACGTTACATGCCTTTGGATTGAAAAGTCACATAGACCCCGTCGTTTCTTTATGTTTGGGTACCTGTGATGCGTCTATTGCGGAGATGGTGAGCGGATACAGCGCATTTGTTAATCGCGGCATCAGGCTTGAGCCTTTATATGTGACGCGCATCGAAGACAGTTCGGGCAATATTTTGGCAAACTTCACCCCGCAATCGTCGGAAGTATTAAGCGAAGAATCTACGGAAAAAATGGTAGACATGCTGCGGTCGGTTGTCGACGGCGGCACGGGTAGCCGGATGCGCCGTTACGGCATTTCGGCTCCGATGGGAGGAAAAACAGGGACAACACAAAATCATTCCGATGGCTGGTTTATGGGATTTTCGCCCTCACTGGTAGGAGGCGTATGGGTAGGAGGCGAAGATCGTTCTATCCACTTCGACCGGATGCTGGAGGGACAGGCTGCGAGCCTTGCACTTCCGGTCTATGCGATTTTCCTCGAAAAAGTGTATGCCGACAAAAAGTTGGGATATTCTCAGGATGAGAATTTTCCCAAACAGACGTATAGCTTGTGCGACGAACATACATCCATCGATGAAGAGCCGTATGGAATTGACGATATGTTTCAATAAACAGAATATTATTACTACTTTTGCAACATGAATATTTCTTATAATTGGTTAAAAGACTACGTGACAACTTCTTATACTCCGGAAGAAGTTGTCGACGCATTGACTGCTATTGGCTTGGAAACCGGTGGCGTGGAAGAAATCGAAACCGTCAAAGGCGGATTGAAAGGCCTGGTTGTCGGTAAAGTGCTGACTTGCGAAGCGCATCCCGACTCCGATCATTTACATATCACTACCGTAGATGTGGGTGGTGAAGCGCCCCTGTCTATCGTTTGCGGCGCTCCTAATGTGGCTGCCGGACAGAAAGTTATCGTTGCCCTGATCGGAAGTGTATTATATTCCGGCGACGAATCTTTTACCATCAAAAAATCTAAAATAAGAGGCCTTGTGTCCGAAGGCATGATTTGTGCAGAAGATGAAATCGGCTTGGGTACGAGCCATGACGGAATCATCGTTCTGCCCAAAGATGCGCAAATCGGGCTTCCTGCCAAAGATTATTACAATATTCAAAGCGAATACGTATTGGAAGTCGACATCACGCCCAACCGGATAGATGCGGCTTCGCACTTCGGCGTTGCGCGGGATTTATATGCGTATCTGAAACAAAACGGACAATCGGCGCACTTGTCTGCTCCATCGGTCGATGCTTTTCGTATAGACCGAAAAGATGGCGGGATTCCCGTTCGCGTAGAAAATACGGAAGCCTGCCCGCGTTATTCCGGCTTGACCATTCGGGGCGTGCAAGTCAAAGACAGTCCGAAATGGTTGCAAGACCGCCTGAAACTGATTGGTTTGCGTCCTATCAACAATGTGGTAGATGCAACGAATTATGTGATGCACGAACTCGGGCAACCGCTTCATGCTTTCGATTTGAACAGGATTAAAGGCGGCGAAGTCATTATCAAAACTTTGCCGGAAGGAACGGAATTTGTCACCTTAGAAGGCGTTGTGCGTCACCTGGACAGCCGCGACCTGATGATATGCAATGCCGAATCGGGCATGTGTATCGCCGGTGTTTTCGGAGGATTGGATTCCGGCGTGACGGAACAGACTACGGATGTCTTTCTCGAATCGGCCTATTTTCATCCTACCTGGATTCGTAAAAGCGCCAAACGACATGGCTTGAATACGGATGCTTCTTTCCGTTATGAAAGAGGTTGCGATCCGAACAACACAGTCTATATTCTCAAACGTGCGGCCATGCTTATCCGCGAATTGGCCGGCGGAGAATGTTGCGGCGAGATTCAGGATATCTATCCTCAACCCGTCGAAAACGCACAGATAACAGTAAGTTATCGACGGATAAACAGCCTGATTGGCAAGGAAATTCCGAAAGATACCATCCGCAACATATTGAACAGCCTCGAAATAGACCTGTTATCGGAAACGGACGAGGAATTGTCTTTGAGTATTCCCACCTACCGGGTGGATGTAAAAAAGGATGTAGATGTGATCGAAGACATTCTCCGCATCTATGGATATAACCGGATAGAAACCGGAGACAGTCTGAAATCCAGTCTTTCATTCCAAACGGCTACCGACAGAAGCTACCGGCTGCAGGAACTTATTGCCGACCAACTGAGCGGCGCAGGTTTTAACGAGATATTGAACAATTCGTTTTCGGCCTCGGCCTATTACGAAAATCTGCAAACATATCCCGCTTCCCATTCTGTGAAAGTGGAAAATGCCTTGAGCGCCGAACTGAACGTTATGCGCCAAACCCTGCTTTTCGGCGGATTGGAGAGTGTTGCCTACAACCGTAATCGCAAGAATACGGACTTGAAACTGTACGAGTTTGGAAACTGCTATACCTGGGACGAAAGTAAGCAAAAGGAAGACAACCCGCTTGCCGGATACAGCGAATCTCTACATTTAGGCCTGTGGATAACGGGAAACAAAATTTCCAACTCCTGGATACATGCCGAAGAAAACGCCAGCATATACGAACTGAAAGCATACGTCGAAAGTATTTTATCGCGCCTGGGTATCAACCGGAAAAAACTCGTCTTTGGACAATATGAAGATGACGTCTATACTGCCGGACTGTCTGTCCACACCATTTCCGGACGGAAATTAGGCGTTTTAGGTATTGTTGACCGGAAAATCAGGAAAATATTCGATATAGATGTTGCTGTTTATGTTGCAGAACTATATTGGCAGCAACTGCAAAAAGAGATTAAAAAACATCAGGTTACTTATAGCGAAATATCCAAATTTCCGGCAGTAAAAAGGGATTTGGCATTGTTACTGAATCAGGCTGTTCCATTTTCAGAAATAGAAAAAGTCGCTTTCGATACGGATAAAAAACTGTTGAAAGACGTTTCTCTCTTCGATGTATACGAAGGCCGGAACCTGCCGGAAGGTAAGAAGTCGTATGCCGTAAGTTTCATCCTGCAAGACCCGGAAAAAACATTGACCGATCCACAGATTGATGCAATCATGAACCGGATTCGGGACAACCTGATACAAAAGTTAGAAGCCCAATTAAGATAATAACAAACCAGCATATTTATGGGAAGAGCATTTGAATATAGAAAAGCGACAAAATTGAAACGCTGGGGCAATATGGCCCGCGTATTTACAAAATTAGGCAAACAGATTACGATTGCTGTCAGAGAAGGCGGCTCCGATCCGGATACCAATCCCCGTTTACGCGTCCTGGTGCAACAGTCGAAAAAGGAAAACATGCCGAAAGAGAATGTGGAACGTGCTATCAAAAAAGCTACTTCCAAAGATGAATCCGACTACAAGGAAGTCATTTATGAAGGATATGGCCCTTACGGTATCGCCATTGTGGTAGAAACGGCAACCGACAATCCGACGCGCACGGTAGCCAATGTGCGCAGCTATTTCAACAAACATGGCGGATCGTTGGGAACTTCCGGTAGCCTGGAGTTTTTGTTCGATCATAAATGTGTCTTCAAAATCGCTCCGAAAGAAGGCGTTTCTCTCGAAGACCTGGAATTGGAATTGATCGACTATGGAGTAGATGAAGTGGTGGAAGATGAAGGTGAAATTATCCTCTATGGCGAATTTCAATCGTATGCCCCCATTCAGAAGTATCTGGAAGAAAGCGGTTTTGACATCAGCAGTGCGGAATTTGAACGTATTCCCAATGATACCAAAGAATTGTCCGACGAACAAAAGGCGCAGATCGAGAAATTACTGGACAAATTCGAAGATGACGAAGATGTTCAGAATGTTTTTCACAATATGAGGCAGTAGGCAGTGAGAGTTAAGAACTAAGAGTTAAGAACGAGAAGATAAAAATTGAGTTTTGTTTTATAAATTAGAATTGTTATGAAAATGCAAGTAAAAAGCGTATTGAAATCTCGAATAAGATTCTTTGGATGGGTATTATTACTGGTATTGCCCATGATGTTGGCAACTTCCTGTTCAAAAGACGACGATGATATTTCTTCTATAATGGGAACTTATAAGGGTACTTTATATTGTCTTGAGAATGATATTTTTGTTCCGCTTGGAATTATTCCGTCGGATCTCTTTATAGAATCGGGAGGAGGCAATAATGCAGTGGTTAAAACAACGATAGATTTGATGTCGACCATTACTGATTTTTCATTGGAAGTTAATTGCCCTGTAAGTATAACGACGGGCAATGGCGTTTATACCGTAGCGGGAGAAACGAAAGTGTCTATTCCCAATATTCCGGTATCAGTACCGGTATCCGTAAGCGGAACCATTCAAACAGGATTGCTAAAGAAAGCAGTCATACTGATAACACCGGAAGCTTTAGGTTTTGATTTGAGCAGTTTCAAATATGAAGGAGTACTTTCACCTTTATAACCCCCACTACGCTCGGCGTAGCGTCCTTGCCATAGCCATCAGGTGAAGGGCTAAAAGATAAAAGTTGAGTTTTTTATTTTATAAATTAAATTAGAATTGTTATGAAAATGCAAGTAAAAAGTGTATTGAAATCTCGAATGAGATTCTTGGGATGGGCATTATTGTTGGTATTGCCCATGGTGTTGGTAACTTCCTGTTCAAAAGATGATGATGAAGAGGGCGGTACTCCTCCTAAAACAGGTGAAATTTCTGCTATAACAGGAACTTATACCGGTGCTTTAACGATGGATACGGAAGGCGGATCTGTACAGATTGGCGCTCCGGAGCTTACGATAGAAGCTAAAGGAGCCGACTCGGTACTTATCAAAACACAAATTGATTTAAATCACCTGGCCGAAATCGGCTTACCCGCCCTTCCCGTTGTTTTAGACGTTGAATGTCCCAGTGGTGTGACTTTTGCCGACGGCAAGTATACCGTAAATGGGACTACGACTGTTTCTATTTATATGGGACCGGAACCGACTCCGCTTCCGGTATCTATCAATGGAACAATTACTTCCACAGCAGAAGGAACAGCAGTAGAAATAAATATCACTCCTGCGGGAATGGATGGTGTAGGCCCGTTCAAATATACGGGAACTAAATCGGTAAAATAAATTGCTTTATTCATGAATCGCATTTATTTGTCTTTGATACTGGCGCCATTCCTGATGGCGTCCTGTATCAAAGACACTCCGTTAAATCCCGAAGCAGACATTTTGTCGTTTACCTATCCGAAACAGTATATGCGGACGGAATCTCCCGAAATCTATAACCGTCATGTGGTTGTTTACCCCAATGCGGGCGTCGATCTCACCACATTGCAGTACAGTATATCGGTAACTCCGGGCGCTACTTACGAAGAAATCAGGAATCAGGAAGTCAGCGACACGCTTTTTTTTATCCAAGTCCGCTCGGAAAACAAAGAAAATACCAAACCGTATGCTATTATTCAGGTTCCGGATACTTTTCCCGATATTTTCCGGTTTGAAAACTGGGTGAAGTATGCGGAAGCATTTATGTATGAAAATCCCAAAGACGGATCTTATCAATGGTTTTCCTCCAATAACGGTGCAGCGTTTGCTATTGGAAGTCAGAAACCTGCATCCGAATATCCGGTGACGAAGGCTGTCGGACTTGGTCATGACGGAAGCACAGCCGTCAAGCTTTCTAC
Source organism: Dysgonamonadaceae bacterium (assembly GCA_031263685.1). GTDB lineage: Bacteria > Bacteroidota > Bacteroidia > Bacteroidales > Azobacteroidaceae > JAISFI01. The sequence goes on from JAISFI010000406.1 coordinate 12,574, forward strand.
ATTGGTAGGCCCCGGCACGATTGAAGCCACTGGAACTACGATTCCCTGCCTGTCCGGTTCTGTCTTTCTCGGCGGGTTTAACTTGCTGACTGCACTCAGAGATCCATTATCGTCCATCAAATTCGGCGTTCCTTTCCGGAAAGGGAAACCGCTTCGACTGAAAGGCTATTACAAATATACGGAAGGAAGCAGCCCTTTTATTGTGGATAAAAATACAAGCGATGCAAACCGTCGGGATTCATGCGACATTTATGCCGTATTGTTCAGAACAGGAGATCCGGGTGACGATCAGGTTCTGGATGGAAATACTGTCGGAACATCTTTGCAACGAATTGCCCGGGCAGGACTTTCCGTAGAACAAAGATGGAATACTCCGGGAAACGGCCTGGTCTCATTCGACATTCCATTTGTCTATTTCAATGAAACGGATAGCCGTTATCCCGCTTTCAGCGAAGCAGACCTGCAAGATAACAAATACAAAATCACCATCGTCTGCGCATCCAGCTACAAAGGCGATTACTATCAGGGACGCCCCGGCAGCACGTTGCTCGTAGACGACATACAGGTCATCTGCGCCCCCTAATTCCCCAAAGTATGAAACATATACAAATAGCCCTTTTTGCCGCATGGACAGTCCTTTCTGTATCGTCTGTTCATGCCCGTACCAGTACGCTTCTGCATCCATGGGAGTTCAAAATCAATGCCGGTTACAATATCGGAGGAACCTCTCCGCTTCCTTTACCGGCCGAAATCCGCAAAATTGAACGTTACACCCCGGTAAGTCTTGCACTGCACGGAGCGCTCGAAGCGACTTACTGGTTTAACGAAAAATGGGGATTGACTACCCAAATCGCATCCGACCTGAAAGGCTTTACTGCACAAGATCAAGTCATGAGTCTGCGGACGGAGATAGAGATGGACAATGAAAACTACACCAAAGGTACATTTACCGGCAGCAATGAGACCAGCATAAGAAATACGTATCTGACCATACCTGCGCTGGCCTCCTGTCGCCTCTCCAACAAATGGTATCTGCAAGCCGGCCTCTATGCCGCCTGGCTATACAACTCCGGATTCAAGGGCAACGCTTCCGACGGCTATCTGCGCGAAAACGGGCCTACCGGCGATAAAATCCTGGTAGATTTCGCCCGCTTCGATTTCTCGGAACAGCAACGACTCTTCGACTGGGGAGCTATGGCCGCCGCCGAATGGAATTTCTCAGGCTGGTTCTTTTTACGGGGACAGTTAGCCTGGGGGTTTGTATCGATTTTCCCCTCCGATTTCACCGGAATGCCTTTTAAGATGTATAATGTTTATGGTACGGTGGCGATTAGTTATCGCTTGAAAAGGTTGTAGTGTTGCAGGATTTGTCATTTTACAGCTAAATCTTTTTTTGAAGTTCCGGAGAAAGAATCTGTCTGAACTGTGATTAAACTGATTTTAATGAAGACTATGATTACTTTTAGGAGCAAAAGAAAATCATAGCCTTCATTTAATCAAAAAAATCACAGTTCAGACAGAAAAAATCAGG
>JAISFI010000018.1 GCA_031263685.1 Dysgonamonadaceae bacterium
ACGCGCTCCTTCGAGCAAAAGCGGTTTTCTGCCTTTACGGTCTTTCCATTTTATGAGTTCCGACATTAATTTTCGTTCCATAATATTTATGCTACATTATATTTTCTCATACATCAAAAATAACAAATTACGGCTCTATTGTAAAGGAATGTACAAAGGTAATGAAAAGTATAAATAAATAATCACTATTTATTTTTTTATGAATTTACATCCCTATTATACGATTTTTTTACCCTTCCGGAGAATCATTTGTATCTACTTTTGTCGAAAAAATAATTCAATTCAGTAATGAAAAATGGAAAGTATATAACAATGCTTCCTGATGAATATATAACAATCGGAAAACTTCAGAACATGTTCGGAAAACTCCGGAACATGTTCGGAAAACCTCAGAACATGTTCGGAAAACTTCAGAACATGTTCGGAAAACTTCAGAACATGTTCGGGAAACCTCAGAACATGTTCGGGAAACCTCAGAACATGTTCGGAAAACCTCAGAACATGTTCGGAAAACTTCCGACAGCTATCGGAAAATTAAATTGCACATTGAACATTTACATAATTTATATCATGAATAAATCATCATCTTACAAAACAATGGCAGGCGCTTTATGCCTTGCAGCCTGCATGATGCTGTCCTCCTGCGAAAAGGAGCAGCAGCCGGTCGCCCTGGAGACTTTCCAATTTGCCGGCTCCGATACGCCGATAGACGCGCTGGATGTGGGCGAGGTACAGCCGGTCACAGTAACGCTTTCGCCGGAAAACACCACCGAAAGAATCATCTGGACGTCCGCCGACCCCGAAATCGCCCAAGTACAAAGCAATGAACCGGGACGGGTAGCCGGAGTTATCGGCTTAAAGGTCGGGAACACCCTTGTATCTGCCTCTACACTTGACGGCAGATTCAGTCAGTCTTTTCCCGTAGAAGTAATAATCAAGGTAAAAAAGATTACCTTTTCGGACGGAATGATTTTGCAGTCGCCCGGTACGGGACGCTTTGACGTACTGTTTGACCCGGAAAATGCCACGATTCGGGATTTGCTATGGACTTCCGGCAATCCGGAGGTCGTCGGCATTGACCCTGCCAGCGGACTTATTACAGCCCTGTCGCCTGGTTCATCCGTCATTACGGCTACTGCGAAACAGGGCGGCAAGAGCGCATCCATTGAGATATTCGTAAGCGGCGAGCCGCCGGTGTTCGGTCAGGAGTATTGCTCCATTACCGGATACGGGGATTACTGCGCCGACCGGGTATCGACATCGGGCGCGGTTCAGGATTTGGCTCATTCCAATGCAAATATTCCAACGGATAATTACAGGTATTATGAAGGGGAAAAGCTGACCGTCAAACGCGGCGAACCTTTTACGCTCAACCTTGTCCAGTCCAACAACTGGTCGCGCACGCTCATCTGGATTGACTGGAACGGGGATAAGGACTTTGCAGACGAAGGCGAATTAGTCGCCGTATTCGGAAATTTTGAGGAATTAAATGACAGCCCTTTCAGCAGGCTTATTGCCGTGCCGGAAGATGCAAGTCCCGGATTCGCCCGCATGAGGGTAATCACCGGGGACTCCTGGTCGTTCAATTTCGATTTGGAATCCGTTGAACCCTGTGGAAACGTTCGTCACGGTACCGTTAAAGATTTTGAAGTGGAAATTATTAATTAAAATAATAATAATGTTTTGCCGCTAAAGCACGAGTATATTCGTAATAATTAGTGCATTCGCGGCAAATAAAAAAGATAAAAGAGGAGAGCAAGTCTCGGTAGAAATCCTGATGCAAGAAGACGTTGCCTTGCTGGACAAAGTGGTCGTTGTCGGCTACGGCACTAAAGTGGATAATCCGCAGGTTGCAAAGCGATTGAAAGAGTTGAGGGCGAAATTGACAAAATAAAAAAACACCAAATATTCTGTTCTGTCTTTTTTATATCTAAAAATATATCTACCTTTGCTGCACAATCATGCATAAGGTTTCATAAGGATATGGAAAATTTATATAATATTGGAGAAGCTGCTGAAATTCTTGGAGTTAGTCAAGATACTCTTAGAAGGTGGGATAATAATGGAAAATTCAAAAGCATAAGGCATCCTATCAATAATTACAGGGTTTATTCGGATAACCAGATAAGAAACCTTGTACAGGAAATGCAAATGGAATGTTTTTATAAGCCTATTAGCGTTATACGTCAGGAAACAATCCCATTTTTTCAAACGGACTTTGGCGAATTGTATAACTGTGATTCGGTTCATTTCCTGCAAAATTTAGAATCAAATTCCATTGATTTAATATTTGCCGACCCTCCCTACAATATCAAAAAAGCAGAATGGGATTATTTTGATTCGCAAAGAGAATATCTTGATTGGACTTTGGAATGGGTCAGGGAAGCACAGAGGGTCTTGAAAAAAACAGGCTCTTTATATATCTGCGGTTTTTCCGAAATTTTAGCTGACATCAAATACGTAGCGTCTCCATTTTTTAAGCATTGCCGGTGGCTTGTGTGGTTTTACAGGAATAAAGCTAATCTGGGGAAAGATTGGGGGCGTTCTCACGAAAGTATCATTCATTTTAGAAAAACCAATGATTTCATATTTAATATTGATGAAGTGCGTATTTCGTATAATGAGCACACGATGAAATATCCCAGGCGAACACAAGCGGAAACTTCCCAGTATTCAAACGGACAAAATGGGAAAAATTACGAGTGGGAGCCTAATCCATTAGGAGCTAAGCCCAAAGATGTATTGGAAATTCCTACAATTTCTAACGGAGCTTGGGAGAAATATCCTCATGAAACACAAAAACCGGTTGAACTGTTGAGAAAAATCATCTTGTCTTCTTCATTGCCGGATAGTTGTATTCTTGACCCTTTCGGCGGTTCAGGGACTACTTATGCCGTTGCTGAAGCCTATCAACGAAAGTGGATTGGTATTGAAAAAGAACCGGATTATTGCAATATTATTAAAAAACGCCTTTCGGATAAGGCTCATATTTCCCGGATTGCTTCCGCCAAAGACGAAGCTGATTCTCAAAAAAGGAGGCAAAGTTTACGCAATAAGTAGTTTGGTTATATCTTGGGTAATAAGTTCGGAGAAGGGTTTCATATATTTGTTGTAAGGCTCTTTCAAAGCAGTTGGCGGCGGGTCAAGATAATATACGCCTTCTACTTCCGTCAAAAATTTCGTATAAACCATGAACAGTCCCGACACTAAGGTAAAGCTAATGTTGTTATTATTTTTCCGTTGCACATCATTGTTAAAAATACCAATAACTTTTTGCGGATGTTTTACAAACTTTTCCAATAATATCTTGTCGATAAACATTTTACCCATACGGTCTTTGGAGGTTGTTTTAACGGAAACAACAATTTCTTTTTCATCCAATTGTTCTGGAGTTGAAAATACTTTTTCGTAGGGTGATAATACCAAATCATTTTCGCATTTATAAATCTTCTCTCCCTCGTCCGTATCATAAGGAATCCGAAGAACAATCCGCTTGTTTGATACGCCAATCGCAGAGAAAACCACTCGAATCAGTTCTTCAAAACGATTTCCGACATGCTTTCGCGCACTGTTAGGGTCAACCATTAAATCAAGTCCGGCGCCAATAGATTGTTGTACTGTATATAAGAATGAATCAATGTTATTCTTCTCATTTTCATCAAAATGAAACTCTTTAGATTTAATCTTGGATACCGTTTGCAGGAACGTCGAATACGATTCCTCAAATAAGTTATCGTCTTGAATATAAAGCAATTTATTTACAGGTCTGAGATACCTCTTAGAGCCTGCAACATCTGAAACATAAATAGTGTAACCGTTTTTGTCCACAGAATCGCTCACCACGTTTGGCAAATAGGCTCTTACCCGTTTTGAAATGTTGAAAAAATCTTCGAGACTGTTTTTGTTTTTCTGTAAATCCTTATCCAAAGAAATCATATTTTTTGTTTTTTTGTGAAAGCATTGCTTTAGAGTGCGAAGGTACGAAAAATTCCTTTTAAATAAGGAATAAAGCCCTGCTTTCCGAATTTACGTCCCTATTATACGATTTTTTTACCCTTCAGGAGAATCGTTTGTATCTACTTTTGCATAAAATTTATATAATGATAATGTTTTGCCGCTAATGCACGAGTATATTCGTAATAATTAGTGCATTCGCGGCAATAAAAAAGATAAAAGATGAAAAAGATATTATTTTGTTCCCTGATTTTAATGCTGTTTTCTGTTGCGGCTTTTGCCCAGCAAACATTGAAAGGCACAGTCAAATCGACCATTGACAAAGAGCCGCTTCCGGGCGTTTCCATTGCCGTCAAAGGCAGCATTGCCGGAACCGTTACCGACCTCGACGGCAATTTCTCGCTCAATGTCAAGCCGGAAGACGTACTGGCCGTCAGCTACCTGGGATTTAAAACACAGGAATTTACGGTGGGAGACCAAACTTTGGTAGAGATACTGATGCGGGAGGACGTCGCCCAACTCGACGAAGTGGTCGTTGTCGGATACGGCGCTATGCGGAAAAGCGATATTACCGGTTCCGTAAGTTCGGTGAAACCGGCGGAGCTTCAGAAAATCGCCCTGACACGTACCGACGAGGCGCTCCAGGGGCAGATTGCCGGCGTGCAGGTCATCAACAACGACGCCTCGCCCAACGCCGGGATTTCCATTCGCATACGCGGGGTGAACTCCATTACGGCGGTCAGCGAGCCGCTGGTGATTATCGACGGGATGCAGGGCGGCAGCCTGTCGGATGTGCACCCGAACGATATTGAGTCGCTCGAAGTACTGAAAGACGCTTCCGCAACGGCTATTTACGGCGCAAGAGGTGCGGGAGGAGTCATTCTCGTTACGACCAAAAAAGGAAGTAACCGGAAATCGTCCGTCACTTACAACGGTTTCTTCGGATTTCAGCAGATACAAAAGAAAATGGACTTGATGAACGCCGAAGAGTACGCCGGTTATATCAATCAAAACCGGCAGGCAAGAAGCCTCGCCGCAATCTTCACCGGGCAGGACGGCGGCGCCCTGCCTTCGCCGGAATATTACCGGGACAAAAGTACGGACTGGCAGAATGAAATATACCGCACCGGTTATACGCAGAATCATCACCTGACCATCGGCGGGAAATCGGACAACCTCTCTTACTCCATTGCCGGCGATTATCTGGATACGAAAGGAATCGTGATTAATTCGCAATACCGGAAATTCTCTTTGCGCTCGAATCTTTCCTTTAACTTGCACGAGAAAATCCGGCTGAATCTCAACACGTTCCTTGCCTCGTCCAACGACCGTCCGACAACGCTGGACGCCCGCGACCAGTACGGAAGTCCGGTTTATGCGGCGCTTAACTTCGCCCCGACACGGCCGGTTTTTGAAGAAGACGGCACATACTCAAAGCCCGGCGGCGGTTACGGCTCCAATACCGAATACAATCCGGTGGCGCTTGCACAGGAGCCTGTTAACGTGAATCGCCTGAATACGACCATCATCAATCCCGAACTCGAATTTCAAATCCTGAAAAACCTGAAATTCCGGACAAGCGCGTCTTATCATTTGGTTGACGGGGAATACGACTGGTATTACCCTGAGTATATTGATGGTAGGCGTTCAGGGGAACGACATTTCAGTGGGTCGAAGACGGCTCCCTTCTCCGGTTTTGATATGGGGTCTTATCCCTCCCAGCGGAGATATACCGTCGGATTAAACATTACTTTCTGATTGATACAAAATGAAAATATTTATGCCACTAATGCACGAATTATTACGAATATATTCGTTTTTATTCGTGCATTCGTGGCAATAAAAAAAATATCCGTGGCAAATATAAAAAATATGAACAAATGAAAAATTCAATCCTGTTTTCCCTGCTTCTTTTCAGCACATTATCGACAGCATTGAGCCTTTCCGCACAAACGCTAAACGGCTCTTTCGACAATAAATTCAGAAGATATGTTGCCAATACTGCATTTGGCGGGCAGATTAATAACACATGGAATGTAGAGGCATGGAAAGGCGAACGCATTACCAAACAAATAGTACTGTGGACTTCCGGGCAAATCAATAACCTCTCCGTCTCAGCCGCCGGTTTGACCGGAAACGGGGGAGTCATTCCCGCTTCGGCAATCAGTTTCCGTTACGGCAAATATGCCAAGGGCGACATGCTGTCTAAGGAATGTGGCGGGTATCCCACCCGGAACGGTTATCAGCAGATTGTTGACGCCTGGTCAACGGAGCCGGTAACGAGCCTTGACAGTAGCGACCCGCTCAAGCTGTGGGCGGTCATTCAAGTCCCCCAAAATACTCCGAAAGGCGCCTATACCGGAAAAATAAAGGCGACAGGCGGTTCGGGCAGCGTTGAATTAACCGTCAATCTCTACGTGCCGGACATGCAACTCCCCGATGTTGGTCAATGGACGTTCCATCTGGATTTATGGCAATATCCCGCAAAGATTGTTGAATTTTACAATGCCAACAATCCTTCCGGCAAAATCGCCCTCTGGTCTGATGAACATTTTGCCCTGCTGGAACCATTTTACCGGGAATTAGCCGGTTGCGGACAAAAAGCGATTACGGCGCATATCAAAGCCGACGCATTGGGGGAACCGTCGATGGTTAAATGGATTAAAAAGGCGGACGGCGAGTGGGAATATGATTTCACGGCGTTCGACCGTTATGTTTCCACGCTTATGGAATGGGGAATCGGCAGGCAAATCAACTGTTTTTCCCCTATCGGGTGGAATGAAAACGAGATACCCTATTACGACGAAGCGTCGCAATCCAGCCGGATACTAACGGCAGCGCCGGGTTCCAGCCTGTACAGCGAGCGATGGAATCATTTCCTCACGCGCTTTCAATCGCATCTGGATGCAAAGGGGTGGTTCGATAAAACCGTGCTTTACTTCGATGAAATTTCGGAAGAAAAAGCCTTGCCGGTCATCGACAATGTAATCCTGCCGAATAATCCGGCATGGAAAATCGGCGGGACGATTACGCATGATTTCAGCGCTGCATCCAAAGCGAAATTCCATGACCTGTCGGGCCTGCTCGGTCGAAATTTCAGTACGACGGGATTCGACGACAAGGTATTTACCATCTATACAAGTTGTACGCAACTGTTCCCCAACAGCTTCGTAACCCGCGAAAACACCACTGCCGAGATGACCTGGATGGGCTGGCACGCCGCCAACATGAATTACAGCGGCTACCTGCGCTGGGCTTACGACAACTGGCAACTGAACGACCCGGCGGACGCCCGCGACGGTTCAAACACGGCAGGCGATTTTTCCTTGGTTTATCGAAGTTCAAACAATGCTCCTATCACGTGTTACCCCAGCCTGCGGCTGATGATGCTCAGGGAAGGCATTCAGGATTATGAAAAAATACGGATACTGAAAAAGATATTTCAGGCATCGGACCAGGTCAAGTTGCAAACATTAAATGCTGTTCTCCGGAAATTTACGGCGGCGTCGGGAGAAGATTACCCGGAATCATTAATTAACGAAGGGCAGGAAATGCTTGCAACGCTTTCACACAATATGGTTATGCCAACAGGTATAAAAAATATTCGTTCGGGACACGGAAGATTGACCATTTATCCCAATCCGGCATCCGGTTATATCCATATTAAAATACCTGACGGACAAACGGTTTCTTCCGTTCGTTTCTTTTCCGTGTCGGGTGTAGAACTTGCCTTGCCGTTAACCGGAAATGATGATAATTCATGTTTGTATTCATTAAATAATATTTCGAGGGGACTCTATTTTGCCCGTGCCGCCACAAAAGGAGGCACATACGGCGGGATTTTCCTCGTTCGATAAAAAAGATTCAAAAGATTAATAAAGTGAAAAAGAAAATATATTTGAACCTGTTTGCTGCATGTTTACTGATAGCGTTATCTGCCTGTAAACAAACCAATGAAAAAGAGAATATTGAAATCCGCGTGATGGATTCCATTACAGAGATTCCCGAATGGCTGAAAACAACAGTAGAAGCGGCTCTTCCGTCCGATTCGCTGAATGTATGGATACCGACCGGTGAACTGTCCACATCGTCCCTGATACGGGCGCCCCGGTTTCCATCATTAAGGCGGGAAGACGACACGGAGCCTTCGCCGTTCGATATTCATCCGCTTAATCCGGCTGTCACTTATTCCATTTCGGGGGTGCGCAATGAACAGCAGTCGTTTCAGATAGCCGTTGCGTCCATGCATGACATTACCGGTCTTTCGGTAGAAATGGAGGATTTGATTTCCAACAAAGGCGACACGCTGGATGCCGGGAATATTAAAATCCGGTATGTCCGTTACGTGCCGGTGCAGCGGGCGCGCAGCGAATACATCTGGACGTCCCCCTATGAAGACGTTTACAACCGGAAAGAAATAAGCGGCTTTGGAGTTCCGAATGTTGTAGCCGACCCGCTGATGGATGTCCCGGAGGTGGATGTCCCGGCATACAGGGCGCAGCCGGTGTGGTTCACGCTGCAAATCCCCGCCTCGCTGACGCCGGGAACCTATCAGGGAATGTTGCATATACATACCGGTCAGTATCGCGAGGTCTCGCTGCGGTTGGCGGTGAACGTACTTTCACCCGTATTGCCTTCGCCCCGGGATTATCGATTCTTCCTCGATTTATGGTTTAACCCGAATGCGGTAGCCGCGGTTAACGGTCTGGAAACATGGTCTGAAGCCCACTGGAAACAAATCGACCTTTATTTAAAGGACCTGGCATCGAGGGGAGCAAAGACAGTTACAACGACCATCGTTCCCTATCCCTGGAAAGTGGACTGGCTGGGCGGAAGCAAACATTCGCAAACGTATATTGGTTATCCCGAAATGGTTCAATGGTTGCGTGACGCCTCCGGAAACTGGAGTTTCGACTATTCCATCTTCGACCGGTTTGTTGCGACCTGTTTCCGTCACGGCATTGACCGCCGCATCGACGCTTTTTCGCTTACGCCTTTTGACCATAAGGGAGGGTGGAAAATACTTTTTTGCCATAAGGAAAACGGCGCTGCCGATACGCTTCTTTTCAATCATCCCGATGAGGAATACAAGAAAATATGGAAGACTTTCCTGCGTGACTTTGAAAGTCATCTGACTCAAAAAGGATGGCTGAATAAAACGTATTTAAGCTTTGACGAAAGTCCCCGCGAGGTTTTGGACGCCATTTTAGATATTGTATCCGACAGCGCACCCGTATTCTTGAAGCAGTTCGCCATAGCCGGGAAAATCGACACCGAATCGCTGGCGGCTTCCCATTCCATCTTTTATACTTTCTTGCCGGAACGCCTGACGGAAGGGGATGAAAATTCATTGATATTAAAAAAACGCCGGAACGATCCGGATAAAACGACTACCTTTTACCTGTGCGGCGAGCCTGCCCATCCGAATACTTTTGCTTATTCTCCGGCAATCGAAGCGCGGATGATTCCCTGGCTGGCGGCTTTTTACAAATTAGACGGCTATCTTCGCTGGGCGTACAACAGTTGGACGGACATGGATACTTACAGTAATCCTGTTTTCAACTTTATTCAGGGCGACGATTATTATGTTTATCCGGGCAAGGATGGTCCCGTAAGCTCCATCCGGTGGGAACTTCTCAAGGAAGGCATTGAGGATTATGAGCTTCTCCGGGTGATTGGTTCTCCGCAAGCCGGTGAAGCCATCGAACGGGCGGTAAGGAATCGCGACGGACGCAAAAAGTGTGTGACGGACTTTGAGGATGCAAGGGAGATAGTATTGAAATAATTAATAAGTCAAATTTTTAAATTACAAAAGTATGAAAACACGTTGCTTTTTATTGATGCTGATGCTTGCTGCAATGCAAGTTAGTTATTCACAGAATTATGTGCAAAACGGTAATTTCGCGGAAACGACTACCGACGAAGTTACAGGACTGGTACTGCCGGCAGGCTGGGATTTGGAAGGGAATGCCTTCCTGAATGATGAAAGGATTCTCAATTTAGTTACGTCGTGGCTTCCCGACGGAGCGGCAGAAGGAACGCGAGTCCTTGACCTTTGGCGAGGGACTGACGACCCTTATCAGATAAAACTGACGCAAACAGTCACCGGACTGCCGGACGGTATTTACAGCCTTTCCGCTACAGCAGCCCTTGGCGGTGAAAATGTATTTTCGTTGTATGCCAAGGTTGCCGACACGGAAGAAACAACTCCGATGCCGGAAAGCGGAGATTACGAAAGAAAGGAAATGAACAGCATCCAAATTGCAGGCGGGAAGGCAATTGTCGGATTTACCGCCAATTCTACTTCTTCGTCCAACTGGTTTGATATTACTGATTTTGAACTGGTTAAAACAGGGAATCTTACTTCAATAAACAAGTTACGACCATCCGGCGTGTCGGTTGCTGTTACAGGAAATTTGATTACCGTTGCATCCGATGAACCGGTCTTATCCGTAAAGTTATATTCCATAGACGGGAAAATGCTCTATTCAAATCATTCGCCGGAAGGGGAAATATCAATATTTACTGCCCCTCAGCAGAAAGGCGTATGTATTTTGCATATTGAACAAACGTCGGGAACGGAAACAGGGAAAATTATAATCCGATAGATTGTCAGGATGTAAAATGTAAAGCGGGGCGGTCTTTTTTGAGACCGCTCCGTTTTCATTCATGCTAACGCTTGCTCGTGCGACGAGCTAACGCTTACTCGTGCGACGAGCTAACGCTTACTCGTGCGACGAGCTAACGCTTGCTTGTATGGCGAGCTAATCTTGTGCCTTCGGGACATTAAGCGGCAGGTCGTACTCGATGACGCGCGGCATCTTGAGCAGCGTGACGCCGGCAGTAAAGCGGGTTACGATTCGCAGGGTGTAGGAAGCGTTTTTGGCAAGGGCTGCCGGAACGCGGGCAACGACTTTCGAGGGCATGTTTTCGCTGATTCGCGTGGCGGGCGTGGCGACACCTGCGGCGGAGACGAAAAAGACGTTGATGCCCGTTTCCGTCGAGCCGTTGGGCTGCGGAAGGCCGACGACTTTAATCTTGTCGCCTGCAATGACGATGTCGTCGCCCGGAGTAATCGTTCCATCGGTCTTCCCTGTGGCAACGTCGGTGACGAGCATGATGCGCGCGCCGGATTCGGCAACGCCGAGCACTTCCACGCCGAGTGTCTTGAGGTCTTCGTGCATGGCTTTCGAGAGCGTAGCATCGACGGTAGCCTTGTGCTTGCCTTCGGTGTAGGTTTCCTTGCCTGTCCACGAGCCGGTGATGCGCGGAGTGAGGTGGATAAAGTCGTCGTAAACGCTGTAGCCTTCAAGGAGAAATTCCCGCTTGACGGCGTTGGCGCGGTCCAGAATGGCCTTAATGGTTTCGGATTTGACCTCGGAACCTTCGGCTGCAATGCGTTCGATGATGTCCTGTTGCCGGCGGGTATGCCCGGCGGTATCGACTTCTGCTACATAATCAGTCGGGTTGGGCGTCAGCTTGTTGAGACGCAACCAGACTTTCCATAAGAATTTTGCCATGATAGTGAAATTTTTGTTTGTTATTAAAAGTTTGCTTAATCGGTTAGAATCCGTACGGATATCTTTCGACGGATGCAAAGGTAAGAATAAAGTATCAAATTACAGCGGGATATTCCCGTGTTTCTTGGGCGGATTGGACTTGATTTTGTTCCGTGCCATTGCCAGCGCCTGTATCAGCTTGATGCGCGTGTGGCCCTCCGCACCCATAACGGCAATCTCGGCAGTCGGGTAGGCAAGGTTGACGTCGCTTCCCGTTTCCTTGCTCGACATCACGATGTAGGCGCCGCCGTATGCCTTGCGGGTAATCAGCGTTATTTTGGG
>JAISFI010000218.1 GCA_031263685.1 Dysgonamonadaceae bacterium
TGGTAATGCTACAGCGAGCATCAGTAATTGGTTTTACGCTACAGAAACATCTCTTCTTAACGGGCTACCAACAGGAATCGCCGACGCCAATTATGATACCAGACTTAATGCCGTGCTGAATCCCGGAGTGGCAAGAAAAGGAGAAGAAAAATATTCCGTTCAATGTGATATTTACAGTCCTTTTGTTGAAAGTTATGATGCGGAGGGTAATTGGTTGAAATTTTCCTTTTCCGGTGCCCAAACGAAAACCGCTAGCAATTGGATGTTTCGGATTACTCCTTACTACAAGTATAATACTCCTTATGAACACCGTCACGTAGGTACCACCGATTCCATCGTAATAGAAGTACCGGAAGGCTATGAAATAAGTAATTCATTGCCATTCCGGTTGTATTATCAGAAATCAAACAGTACGGTCAACATAACCGGCACAGAGAAAACCATTACAGCATCAAGCGCTCATCCAAACCTGCCGCATAGAAAAGTGTTTGTTTTCGGAAGCGAGGTGTTTGATGTAAACCATACCGGTGATGCCTCTAAATGGCATTTGCCTTCCGGCGGCTATATTATAAGTTGTTCACTGAGTATCAGTTCCACCAATTCTTCTCCGGTTGGACAGTATCCAGGGTATATTACCTTTTACACCGATAACCACAGCTATACCCAAGGCGCTCCCATACCCCGCATGGGACAGGCAAGCGCCGATGTGGATTATGTATATAGAACGAACGGAACAACACACATGTTGCTCACTTACGCCGATCCCGGCAGTGTCAAAGCCACCGTAGCCGGTGCTGCTGAAAAGGAAGCCCTCAGTTCCCGCATCAACTGGAATATCAACCTGCAAAACACAGCAACGAATGCAACGGCTTATGGCGCATGGCTATACGTGCAGGGGGCGGTGAGAAATATTTCTTTATGGTTAAGCGCTTAGAGCACCCTGTCAACTGAAACTAATTGATATATAGCATATTGCTTCTTTAGTATTATTTTTTATAAATCGATGATATTCAGCTGTGTAAACAACAATAGTGCGCTCTAAACGCTTATACCGATATTTCTTTTACCATAGATGGCGTACCCTGTGATACGGAGGGCGAAGATGGCCGCTGGATCAAGCTACCCGAACTTGCTCCCAATGGGGTTGTCACACTCGGAGTCCTGAGTGTGGAATCTACTTCTACAGACTGTGATGGCGTCCAGACAGTAACGCTGTATCCATTTTATGACAGGGCGCAGACGGCCGGCTCCACGTGGAAACTTTCCGATGAGGGTATTGAGATGACCAATACAGGCTTTGCCACCGCCCAAATAGATCCTGTTCTCCGGGAATATCTGTATTCCAGACAGACGCTTGGCATCCGCAGCGTACTTTCACGTCTCGCCGGAAGCATCCGGCCGCTGGCGGAAACTCCGGCTTCGCCTTTGCATACCACAGGAACGCTGTACGGAAAAACAAGTATTGCAGTCAATGAGGAATTTCCGTTAGAAATCAATTTGTCAACCATTGGAGCAGGCGGCCCGGTCGTAGATACGAAAGTGCACCTGAACATTCCTGCCGGTCTCGAAGTCGTAACCGATTCCGCTTACATAGAGATCAATGGAATGAATTATCGAATAACAGCGGAAAACGGTTCGGATTTGCTGGATTCTTTGGCCAAATTGAATGGCCCTTCCGGCATGAAAACCGTTACGCTGAATTTATCGGATTTGGACTTGCCCGCTTTGGGCGGCTCTGCCGGTGAACTTCCCGGACAGACAAACAACTATCTCCGCTTAAAGTTTAAGCCCAACTGTAATGTAAGCACGTCGGCCATGCGAATGGAAGCGAGCCTGAGCGGAAAGCGTCCCTGCGGAACGGATCTGAGTACAGCAACATTCTATTCTATGTACATTACGCTGAGCGGCGTTACCGCTTCGCTTCAGGTAGAAGTTGCTGTTCCGACAGTTGCTACAAACCGCTTTAACTGCCACCAGTCGGATACCTTGCGGGTGAGTTTCCGTAAAACAGGTGCGCAGACAGTGAGTGTTACCGGAACAGATTCACTGTTTATCATCATTCCCCGTTCGCTCCATCTGATTGGCGCCACTCCGATACGCTATGCCCTGCCTGCCGGCAGCGGCACTTCCACGGTGACGGCACAGTTCGGCACGATAGCGCTCGGCAGCATCGTTGAACGTGCATACGATGCCGATACTCGCATCATTTCGTGGGCGATGCCTAAAGAGTACTTTGATGCTTTGTCGGACGCTCAGGGGCCGGGATTTGGCTCTACAGGCTCCGTACAGGCGGAATACAATCAATATGGTATCTGTATTGGAATGGATGAGCCGGAAGTATATTTTGAGGGCGCCATTCAGGTTGGCGTCATCACCGGAGCATCCAAAGGCGGCAACTGTAGCATTACCTCCGGCCTGACCAACATACAGACGGTAGATGTTATTACCAGCGCTCCCAATACTGTCTGGACAGGAAATACTGCCGACTGGAATCTTTCTTCCAACTGGACAAACGGCCTTCCCGGAGCCTGTACGGATGCGGAGATTCCTGCATCTTCAACGGTTTTCCCCGTTTTGTCGGATACAACGATTCGGGTAAATTCCGTTTATCTTCCATCCGGCGCAGAAATAGGCGGCATCCCCTACCTGAATTACGACAGTGCAAGAGTTGATCTCTCCATCACTTCCAACCGGTGGTATCTGCTCTCCAGCCCGTTTATGGACATGTATTCCGGAGATTATATACTGGGAAGTACCCGAAACAATCCTGCCGTTTACATTCGCAGATACCAGAGTGAAGACCTCTTCTCTGGCGCAGCAAAGAAAGTAGCCTCCTGGACGTCTTCTTTCGGACAGACAAACATCCTGCTTACTCCCGGAACAGGTTATGCCATCTGGGTGGCAACAGATGAAAATGAATCTCGCACCTTTGATTTTCCGAAAGATGCCATGTCCTATGATGTTTATAACAAGGGAGGAACAAGTGTGGCCTATACGGAAGAGATTCCCAGCCGCATCAACAGTTACCGCTTTGCTTTCTACGACAAATTCAACCAGAACGCTGGAAAAAACAACCGCTCGTTTGATCTGGCAGTAGAAAATGGCGACAATACGAGCTATACGAATCTGCTGATTGCGAATCCGTTTATGTCTCATCTGGATTTCGACGCCTTTTATTCCGAAAACAGCGGCAAGATAGGAAACGCCTTCTATGTCTGGAACGGCAATTCCTTTACGGCAACCAACCAGGCGTACAATGAAGCTTCCGGAGATTATGACAGTCGTTACATTGCACCGCAACAGTCATTTGTCGTGCTGAGAAACGGAGCGGCAGATGTATCCACCCTGCGTTTCACGCCTGCGATGTCCGTAGCAAATGTCGGCAGCAGTCTGCGCAACGCTGGCGCTGCCCATTCGTCCAGCCCCCGCCTGCAACTGAAAGTTTACCGCTATGGCGTGCTGCAAAGCGAAGCGGAAATCCGTTACCAACCCGGAGCTTCCAACGGATTTGAAGATACTTCCGATGCCTGGACGCTCTTTGCCGAAGACGTCAAGAAAACCGCTGTTCTCTACAGTCTGGTAGACAATGCCGCCGCTTCCATTAACACCATCGGCAGCCTGAATGAAGATATACCTTTAGGCATCCGCACAAGTGAACCCGGCGAATTGAAATTCGAGATTACTGGCGCCGAAAGCTTCGATGGAGATGTTTACCTGATAGATGTTGCCAGAGGCGGACAGGCTATCGAACTGGGAACTTCCACCGAATATGCTTTCAACAACACGACAGGCGATATCATCGACCGTTTCTATATCCGCATCCTGGGCACAGGTACAGGCATCAATGATGAAACCACCGCTCATGGCATCCTGATTTATCAGGAAAACAGTGTTTTATATGTGAAAAGTGATTTGAG
>JAISFI010000292.1 GCA_031263685.1 Dysgonamonadaceae bacterium
CTGCATCAAAAGTACCACTTCGTCATTGCGAGCGAATCAATCCATAAATCATTGTTAATAAACTTGATTGCTTCGCTTCGCTCGCAATGACGAAGTGGGACTTTTGAAACAGCCTCAATTTCTTATGACTTTGTTGCAACAGAATCCTTTTCACTTTTCACTTTTCACTTTTCACTTTTCACTTTCCACTTTTTTTCCCTACCTTTGCCCTGTTTTTCAGATTCTCGTACAATAAACATGCAAGTAGCCATCATCAATTACAATGCCGGGAATATCTATTCTGTCGATTATGCACTGAGACGAATCGGTATCAGTCCGGTTATCACTGCCGATAAGCAGACAATCCGACAAGCAGACAAGGTCATTTTTCCCGGACAGGGAGAAGCCAATACCACCATGCGCTTCCTCCGCGAACAGGCGTTGGACAAGTTGATTATCGACCTGAAACAGCCCGTATTAGGCATTTGTATCGGCATGCAGTTGCTGTGCAAACATTCGGAAGAAGGCGATACGGATTGTTTGGGAATTTTTGATACCGATGTTCGGCGCTTCCATCCGCAACAGTGGGAAGACAAGGTGCCTCACATGGGATGGAATGAGATTTATAATCTGCAAAGCCCGTTGTATGCGGGAATCGCAGCCGGCGAATTTGTATATTTCGTACACAGTTATTATGTGCCTCTGTGTAAGGAAACGATTGCCACTGCCGATTATATACAAGCCTTCAGCGCCTCACTGCACAAAGATAATTTCTATGCAACCCAGTTCCATCCGGAAAAAAGCGGAAGCATAGGAGAACGTATCCTCCAAAATTTCATTGCATTATGATAGAGATTATTCCCGCAATAGATATTATTGACGGAAAATGTGTCCGCCTGTCACAGGGAGACTACGACCGGAAGACAGTGTACAACGAAGATCCGTTGGAAGTTGCCAAAATGTTTGAAGACCATGGTATCCGCAGGTTACACCTCGTGGATCTGGATGGCGCCAAAGCGCACAGAATCATCAACTACAGAGTTTTGCACAAAATAGCTACCCGCACCGCCTTAACGATCGATTTCGGCGGAGGACTGAAATCGGAAGGTGACCTGGAAATAGCTTTCGACAACGGCGCCCAAATGGTTACGGGAGGCAGTATTGCCGTAAAAAATCCGGAAATCTTCGAACGATGGATCAACCTGTTTGGCGCGGACAAAATCATTCTCGGCGCCGACAGTAAAGACGGAAAAATAGCCGTACAAGGCTGGACGGAATCTACCGAACTGGACATTTTTTCATTTATCCGGACGTGGAGAGCAAAAGGCGTCAATAAAACCATCTGTACAGACATCGACCGGGACGGCATGTTGAACGGAACGGCGATCGATTTGTACAAAGAAATCCTGCAACAGGATCCCCTGCTCTATCTCATTGCCAGCGGAGGAGTTGCTTCCATCCGGGATATTGAAGCCCTGGAAGCCGCCGGTGTTCCTGCCGTAATTTTCGGAAAAGCAATTTATGAAGGGAAAATCTGCTTGAAAGATTTGAGTGTTTTTAATGAAGATAGAAATATTATATATTAACGGATGTTATCAAAACGCATCATCCCCTGTTTGGATGTCAAAGACGGGAAAACCGTCAAAGGCATAAACTTTGTCAACTTCCGCGATGCCGGAGACCCTGTGGAGTTGGGCGCGCAATACAGCGAACAGGGTGCCGACGAACTGGTTTATCTGGACATTGTGGCTTCACATGAAGGAAGAAAGACGTTTACCGATTTGGTAAAACGAGTAGCTGCCAACATCAGCATCCCCTTCACCGTAGGAGGAGGCATCCATGAGCTTTCCGATGTCGACCGCTTGCTGAATGCAGGTGCAGACAAAGTTTCAATCAATTCGGCTGCACTCAAAAATCCGCAGTTGATTCAACAAATTGCTTACGACTTCGGCAGTCAGGTCTGCGTAGTTGCCATCGATGCCCAATACGAAAACGGGCAGTGGACCTGCTACCTCAACGGCGGAAGAATCCCGACCCATCAAACTCTTTTCACATGGGCGAAAGAAGCGGAAGATCTCGGCGCCGGCGAAATCCTCTTCACCAGCATGAGCCACGACGGCGTAAAGGAAGGTTATGCCGATGAAGCCTTAGCCGTATTGGCCGAAACCTTGAAAATCCCTGTCATCGCCTCCGGAGGCGCCGGTAAACCGGAGCATTTTCGCGACGTTTTCCGTCGGGGAAAAGCAGATGCGGCTTTGGCTGCCAGCGTTTTCCACTTCGGAGAAATCAAGATCGCCGAACTGAAAAAATATCTGAAACAGGAAGGTGTGGCGGTGAGGACGACGTGAATTTGTAATTCACAAAAATTCATGTACTTTTGCAAGGAAAATGAAAGAATATATGCTTGATTTCAACAAAATGGGCGGACTAATCCCCGCTATTATACAAGACAATTACACCGGTAAAGTGTTGATGCTTGGTTTTATGAATGAAGAAGCGCTGGCTAAAACCAGGGAGCTTGGTAAAGTGACATTCTTCAGCCGTACCAAAAACAGGTTGTGGACAAAAGGAGAAGAAAGCGGTAATTTCCTGCATGTAATCAGTATGGCAGAAGATTGCGACGCCGATACTTTACTGATTAAGGTGAAACCCGCCGGCCCCGTTTGCCATACCGGACAGGATACCTGTTTCAATGAAGAAAACAGGGAAGATGTTCTATTTCTCAAATATTTGCAGGATTTCATAGACAAACGCCGCCGGGAGATGCCGGAAGGCTCCTACACCACTTCCCTCTTCAACGAAGGCATCAACAGAATGGCGCAAAAAGTGGGCGAAGAAGCCGTCGAAACCCTTATCGAAGCGACCAACGGAACAGACGACCGCCTGCTCTACGAAGCCTCCGATCTGATATATCATCTGATTGTTCTCCTCTCATACAAAGGTTACAGAATAGAAGATATTGCTAAAGAACTGCAAAAAAGACACAAATAACGACACAAATTAAAGTGGAAAATCAATTACTGATTTATTATAAAGATATAGAACTCCCCAGAAACGACAGCGTTATACTGAGAGACGTTTCTCTTGAAATGAAAAAAGGAGAATTTCTGTATATCATCGGAAAAGTCGGCTCCGGTAAAAGTACGCTGCTGAAAAGCTTTTACTGTGATACAACTTTCTCGTCCGGCGAGGGAATCATATTGGGTTACGACTTGCAAAAAATCAAAAGAAAAGAAATCCCGATGCTCCGGAGAAAGATAGGAATCGTTTTTCAGGATTTTCAACTCCTGACCGACCGTTCTGTGGAGAAAAATCTGCTTTTTGTCTTGAAAGCCACCGGATGGAAAGATAAAGCATTGATCAGTTTCCGGATCAAAGAAGTGCTGGAACAGGTCAATATGCTCAGCAAAATCCAGAAAATGCCGCACGAACTTTCCGGAGGAGAACAGCAACGGATTGTTATTGCCCGTGCTTTGCTTAATTCGCCGGAACTGATACTGGCCGACGAACCGACAGGAAATTTAGACCCGGAAACCAGTTACCAGATTGTCCAGCTCCTACACGACATCTGCGATACGGGTACCGCCGTGGTGATGACTACCCACAACTATCAGTTGGTACAGTCTTTTCCCGGAAAAGTAAAGAAGTGCGAAGACGGCTTGTTGACAGATTTTGAATTGCTATAAAACATTTCCGTATGAAAGTCCTGAAATTTGGTGGATCATCCTTATCTTCCGCCGCAAGAATGAAACATGTGGCCGGCCTGGTACGGCAAGGAGAGAAGAGTATCGTTGTATTGTCGGCCGTAGCCGATACTACCAATACGCTGGTGGAAATCTCGGATTATCTGTACAAGAAAAACCCGGAGGGCGCCAATGAAATCATCAGTCAGTTAGAGCAAAAATATATCTCTTATTGCCAATCGCTGTTGCAAACCGACGAATACCGGAACCAATTGCTGGAAATCCTGAAATCCCATTTTGATTATATTCGTTCGTTCACGAAAGATTTTTTCACTCTGTTTGAAGAGAACATCGTCCTGTCACAGGGAGAACTGCTTTCTACCAGGATGCTGGAGTTTTATTTGAAAGAACAGGGGATACATTCGGTCGTCATTCCTGCGCTGGAGTTTATGCGCACAGATAAAAATTCGGAGCCTGATGTCGTTTATATCAGGGAACAGTTGACGAAACTGTTGTCTGCCCACGAAGACGCAAGCTATTATATTACCGAAGGGTTCATCTGCCGCAACGCCTATGGAGAGGTTAATAACCTGAAAAGAGGCGGCAGCGACTACAGCGCTTCCCTGATCGGCGCCGCCATACAGGCAGAGGAAATACAGATTTGGACGGATATCGACGGCATGCACAACAACGATCCCCGTTTTGTGGAAAATACAATGCCCGTGCGCAGTCTGCATTTCGACGAGGCAGCCGAACTGGCCTACTTCGGAGCAAAGATATTACATCCAACTTGCATCCTTCCGGCTAAGCTGGCCAATATACCCGTCCGCCTGCTGAACACCCTGGAACCGGAAGCATTGGGCACTTTGATATCCAACTCGACCGACAAAGGAATTATCAAAGCCGTAGCCGCCAAAGATGCCATTACCGCCATTAACATCAAGTCGGGACGTATGCTGCTCGCCCATGGTTTCCTGCGCAAGGTCTTTGAAATATTTGAAAGTCACCAGACGGCTATCGACATGGTTACTACTTCGGAAGTGGCGGTCTCCCTCACCATCGACAATATCAAGAATCTGGAAAAAATAGTCGACGATCTGAGAAAATTCGGCACGGTCACCATCGAAAAAGAGATGGTTATCATCTGTGTTGTCGGCGACTTGGAGTGGAAAAACGTCGGGTTTGAAAACAAAGCGATCCATGCCGTCAAAGACGTTCCCGTTCGCATGATTTCATACGGCGGCAGTAACTACAATATCTCGTTTCTGGTCAAGGCCGAAGATAAAAAGCGCGCCTTGCAATCCCTGAGCGCTCATCTGTTTAACGACACAGACAATAAATAATTGGTAATACAAATAACAGACAATATGAAAGGTCATTTTCCAATCAACAAATTCAAGGGCTTAACAACGCCTTTTTACTATTACGATACGCAAATATTACGGGAAACGCTGGCTTTAATCCGGGAAGAATCGTCCAAGTATCATTATCACATCCATTATGCCGTCAAGGCTAATGCCAATCCGGGGATACTCTCCATTATTCGGGAATACGGGTTGGGAGCCGACTGCGTGAGTGGAGGAGAAATACAGGCTGCTTTAGCCGCCGGATTTCCTGCCGACAAGATTGTTTTCGCCGGAGTTGGAAAAGCCGATTGGGAAATCAAGGTCGGTTTGGACAGTGACATCTTTTGTTTCAATGTCGAATCTATTCCCGAAGTGGTAATTATCGACGAATTGGCCGGCGCCCGTGGAAAAATCGCCAACATCGCCCTGCGAATCAATCCGGAAGTCGATGCTCATACGCATCATTATATCACTACGGGATTGAAAGAAAACAAGTTTGGCATCAACCTCAGCCAGTTGGATGAGGTGTTGGATGTAGTTTCCGGTTTGTCTCATATCCGGTTGATCGGCATCCATTTTCATATTGGTTCTCAGATTACAGACCTGACGGCTTTCCAAGCCGCTTGTTCCCGAATGACCGAGGTACAGGAGCATTTCAACAGACGGAATATTTTTGTGGAGAATATCAATTTCGGAGGAGGACTGGGTATCGACTACCAGAATCCCAACGATCATCCTGTTCCGGATTTTGCGGCTTATTTCGCTATTTTCAACAAATATTTTCAAGCTCAGCCCGGACAGGCGATTCATTTCGAGCCGGGACGTTCCGTAGTAGGACAATGTGGAAGTCTGATTTCCAGCGTGCTATACGTCAAAGAAGGAAGCAGCAAAAAATTTGCCATCCTGGACGCTGGTTTCACGGAACTCATCCGCCCTGCGCTGTACGATGCATACCACGCCATCGAGAATATTTCTTCCGATGAGGATGGTGATGTATATGACGTGGTAGGGCCTATTTGCGAATCTTCGGACTGTTTCGGTAAAGAGGTAACATTAAACAAAGTGTCGCGTGGAAACCTTGTTGCACTCCGATCAGCAGGCGCTTATGGAGAAATCATGGCGTCGCAGTATAATTGCCGGCGCTTGCCGGTGTCTTATTTCTCCGATTTGTTATGAGTTTGGGTACTTTTGAAAGGTAATTTATGATGTTTTTTTCTGCACTCGAAATCGTTTTGTTGTCGGGGAGTGGCTTGTTCTTTTTGTTGCAAGTCCTCTACTTCTGCTGTTATCTGTGGAAACCGGTACGTTATTCCTGCCGTCTCCGAAAGGGTATCATTCCGGAGGGAACGGCAACACCGTCGGTTTCTGTGATTGTCTGCGAACAAAACGAATCGGAAAATCTGGCTCGTTTTCTTCCCGCAATATTGGAGCAAGACTATCCTCAATATGAGGTTATTGTTGTCAGTATGGGATCTTCCGAGAAGAGCGAAGAGGTATTGGGGGCCATGAAAGATAAATATCGGCATCTGTATCACACGTACGTTCCGGAAGGCGCCAGACTGAGTAAGAAAAAACTGGCGATTGCCATCGGCATCAAGGCCGCCAAATACGATGTGCTGCTTTTCACGGAAGCAAGTTGCCGACCGCTTTCTCATCATTGGATCCGGTCGATGGCCGGGAATTTTGATGGGCATACGGATATTGTCACCGGATACGGAGCTTTGCCGAAGACGAAGGGTTTTATCGGCAAGTCGTCTGTCTTCGACAATCTTATTTCCGCGCTCAGGGCTTTTTCCCTGACTTTGATGAAAAAGCCGTATACCGCCAGAGGCACCAATCTGGCTTACCGGAAAGATTTGTTTCTGAAAGGGAAAGGATTTCAACAGTATCTCTATTTGCAGGATGGTGCGGACGATTTGTTTGTCAACTCCGAAGCAACGCCTTCCAATATGCGGATCGCGATTTCGCCGGAAAGTGTTACGATGATGGATGCCTGTAATTTCGATATTTGGGAAGATATAAAAATCAGGCAATTGGCTACAAGAAGGTTTTATAAAGGAGGTCAGCAAATGCTTTGGAATGCGGAAAGCGCTACTCGCTTCGGCTTTTGGATTTTTGCCGTGACTTCGTTTGTTGTAGCGGAACAGTGGATTGTCATTTCGGCAGTGGTGGCTGGCCTCATCGTTATCCGGTGGTGTTTGCTGGGTCTTGTCGTCAACAAAGCGGCCAGGATACTGCAGCAGGATGAGAAATTCTACTGGAGTATTCCTCTGTTGGATATTGCCCGACCCTTTTTCTATCTGTATTTCCATATTTCTCATTTTTTTAAGAAAAAATCCGATTATACACATATATCAAAGCATGGAAGATATTAAAAATATTTTGTTTGATCTGGGAGGTGTTATTCTCGACCTCGACAGAGATAGCGCCGTCAGACGTTATAAAGAAATAGGGCTGGATTCGGCCGAAGAATTATTAGACCCGTATCATCAGAAGGGCGTTTTTCTGGCGCTGGAAGAAGGCCGGGTGAGTAAAGAGGCGTTTCACGAAGAAGTCCGGAGAATTTCCGGCAAAAACCTTTCCGACGAAGATATCGACGAGGCGCTGCTCCGCTTTATCACTCATACGCCAACCTATAAATTGGAGATGCTGGAACAACTGCGAAAGAAATACAAACTCTACCTGTTGAGCAATACTAATCCGGTCATTATGGACTGGGCGCTTTCTCCCGATTTTCCGGCCAACGGCAAGATACTGAGTGATTATTTCGACAAGATGTATCTGTCTTATAAAATCGGCATCACCAAACCCGACAAGCGAATCTTTGAATACGTGATTGCCGACACCGGTTTGATTCCTTCGGAAACATTGTATATTGATGATGGCGTCGCCAATATTGCGATGGGGAAAGCGTTGGGCATGAAGACTTATTGCCCGAAGAATAAGGAAGATTTTCGGCATATTTTTGGCTTGTAAATGAGTGGCTACTTAAAAAATGAGTGGCTATTCAATTCATGTTGAATTGACTTTCCCGAATAAACCAAATGGCATCAATTTCGTCCTGTATATTTTTCGGCTTAAATTGTAACAGATCATACCGGTTGCCACAAGAACGGGCATATTGAATTTTATCCAGCAGGGGAATTGTTTCCAGTCTATTCAAATAAAAAGAGGAGATATTCATTTCCATACACAATTGTTCCAGACTTTTCCCCAACGGAGCAGTAAACGGATAATTTTTATCAATTGCAACGGGATCGTAGCCATTATAATAACGGGAAAAAAAGGAACCTGTGCCGGCATGTAATCCGAGTACAAAATATTGTTTTTTATATTTTTCCGATAAATAGTATCCGGTCACAGGAGTGAGACGTGCATAGTCTTCTTCGTTTTGTTGCTTTTTAGATAAATGTCCCAAGTGACAAGTAATGATCATTTTTGAATTTTCTGGCAAAAGTTCAAAGAAAGTAGCTATATTCTCGGCCATTATGGAATCTCGTTTCCTCCAAAATTCAGCATTCTCAACTCCATTGTAATTTAATCGACTGATATACCTGGATAAAATAACCGGATAATAACTCTCATACAATGAAAGCTTATTATTCTGTCCATCCGGTTCTTTTAAAATTTCCAGCAACGTATCTATTTGATTTTGAAAAAGGTTTTGAAGTCCATTTTGATTAGAAAAATCACGTAATTTATCCATGCATCTGCTTATTCTCAGAATATCCGGAAACAAACTGTCGAATTGAGCGAGATACTTTTCCCGTGGGAGCAATTCATTATGAATATCAAAACCCATCACAGTCAGCGGATAATCGTGCTGTTCGTTGTACTGTCTCATAAACCGGAATAAAGCGGCGTTTGCTTGATTGTCAAAAGTGCCGCCTGCTTCCGAAAGAATTTTCCCGATATCATCTCTTCTTCCATGAATGTATTCGTTGATGCGATACCCATCTAAAAAGGTTGCTTCAAAACCGACAAATCGAACTTGTCCGCTCATGATCTGATTTCTTATGATGTTTGAGCATTGTTCGCGAAAATTCCGACATCCATGAACTGTTTCCCCTATCCCGATAAGCCGGACGTTGTCGGGGACAATTAATGTATCGGAAATGTGGGTGCGGATTTGTTGGACTTCATCTTGTGAAAAAGGTAAGGTCTGGTTGTATGTGTATGAATTTAATGGATTCCCGTCTATCAGTATGTCACAACGATTCAATTCAACTATTACCAGCCCATTCTTTTTTTCGGATTTTATACGAAGAATGGCGTTGTTTGCCCCGGCGGGGATATTCAGGTTAAATTCTTTGACTGTTACCGGCAAATCTTCCTTTGTCGCTATTTGAAATGTAGCCGGAAGAGCAAAACTGTTTTGTTGCAATAACGAAGTTCGGTCATTAAAAACAATTTCGACAAGCAATTCGGCCTCTTGATAGAAACAAAACTCATACTGTAGACGAATGGTCATCTGTTTTGATTGATCCGGTAAAGATATTCGTTTTTGGGCATGAAAATATCCGGTCATTCCATTCGCCCTTTCCAGCCCGGAACATACATAATAAAGCGTATCGTTCAATTCAGGCTTGTAGAGTTTCTTACGGAAAATTCCGGAAAATATGCCGCGTATGTCCCATTCCTGATAACGATTATTTTCTTCTATTGATTGATTGAAGTCGGGTGTGAACATTTTAAATGGGTCGACATTCCCGCGATAATTATTTTCCTGGGCAGACAGTACAAATAAAATACTGCAATAGATGTTTGTGATTAAAAATAAAGGCCATCTCATACGACATATATTAAATTGTAAGTTGTTCATAGCCATAGCATTCAGTCAATTATTAAAATAAAGCTCTGATTATTCTTTTATTTTGATAACAATCTCATTTCGCCTAAAATTACGATGCTTCTTTAAGTATTGGAACAGTTCCTCTTTTTCTAGAATTACCACTTTGCTTGAAGTTATAATCTCTATCTTTTGAATATTATTGATATATTTCCGTATCTTTTCTTCTGTCCAAAGTTCATTAAGTCCCGTCGGAATAGAGTGGATATTTTGATACTTCTGCGTCATTTTAATATATTCGTTTTGCTCTTTCTCCGTTAGAATCCGCCTGAATGCTAACGGAATTTCGCTTGATTTGGGTAAATATATTTCATGGAGAAATATACTATCCGGATTTTCAATCATGAAATAACGAATGGATACGTTTTTCCCTGTTCTGTTATCAAACTCTATCGCTGTGAAGATATCACAAGAGGTAAATAAAATAATAGATAAAAATAAAGGGAAATGAATTTTTATGTATGGAAAAATCATACTACACATAGGAGGTTATTCTTTAAAAAGTTCATCAAAATACGATCTGAAATCAAGAATACCAACGCATCAAATTTTCCTGCATTAGCTGGTAAAACAACTGTCGTTGACCAGTATAAAAAACAGTCGTCCGTTGTCCATTTGAACACCTCCATAACAGGACTATTCCGGACAATGACTCGCATACTATCTTCATTTTCAAATCTTATGCGTAAATAGCGGAATCCGTCATCGGTTACCTGTGTGGTATCTCTGTAAAATATACAGGAAAGAAGTGTTCCCTGAATACCTTTAAACTGTAAGCCATACACCTGTTCTATGGTTTGAGCGAAACATACCGGAACTTCCAAACAAAAAAAATATATCCGAGGAAAAAGATATCTACTCATTTTTGTCTTTTTACAAAATTAGCGCAACCGTATGATATTCATACTTAAATTTTCTTTTGTTTTAGTGAAAATTCTGAGGATGGAAAATGGAGGATTACTCTTCAGATTTTCAAATTCGCCCGACTTTACTAACTCCGTCTTAAAGATAAAATCTTTATCGAATTTGTAGGATTGCAAGTCGTCTGTTAAAAAGGACTTATTCACCATAAAAATATAAGGCTCTTTTACATCCGGAAAATATAGCTCTTTTATTTCGTCTAATGTAACAAATGTGATTTCTTTATCGACAGAAACGCTGAAAAAACGGGTATATTCGACTCCATTGATAACGACCGGATGTTTGCGGGGGTCTTGTGTCACAATGATGGAATCCGTCTCATTCTGTGTTACAACAATAACGTCCTGTTGATTTTTTACACCTTTAACTACAAAAGGACATGTAAGGAAGTTAATGCTCGATATTGAATCCAAATTAAAACATACCTTACCTTTCACAAACATATTATTAAGCATTGCGGCATGATTAAACATTCCGATATTCCCGTCTGGATCTTGGTTTGAAAGGAAACTAAGAAATTCTGTTCTATTTTGTTTTTGAGCGCTCAGGCCAATTATAAAAACAAATAAACCACAAAAAAGAAACAAGTGCTTTTTCATCTTTTTAATTTTAAAAATTGATAAACTCGGCCAAAAGTAAGTATAAAATTTGAGAATGGAAAATATAATTGTTCATTGTCTTGAATTATGATTAAATTGAAAAGCTCATTACCAATTACAAAGATTTTTATATTGTATGATCATTGTTTATGTGCCTTTTTTGCATCACTTCCAAAAGTCTTTTTTCCAAAAATAGAAATAAAAAATTTTCATTATAAAGG
>JAISFI010000303.1 GCA_031263685.1 Dysgonamonadaceae bacterium
AGAAGGGACGCATCATTTCGAAGTCCCCCGCGGCGAGCATGGGCCAGTAGAGCAGTCGCTGGTTCTGGAACGTGAAGCGGTTGCCCCAGTCGCGCTCGTCTTCGCCGAATAGTGATCCGTCGTTTTTACGGTAGTCAGGGAAGGGAACGGTGAAGATGCCGCCGTTGAACTGCGTCTGGTATTCGCCGCGTCCCTGGCAGGCCATGATGTAGCGGCTGACGTTGTACGATTGCGCTACGATGTAACCGCCATCCTTTTCACCGCGCTGTCCCGGAGCAGCGGGTGGGGCGGGCTTTTCACGCTCGTCGGGCGGCAGGGTGTTGTCGGTGGCAGTGATCCAGCTTCTGTTCCAGAAGGCTTTCCACCAGTCGCAGTGTTCGCGAAATGCCTGCTCGCGGTCGCAGGGGGCAAGGAGGCTGCGTGCTTCATCGACCCATTCGGCAGTGTTTTCGACCTGCCGTGTCAGAGAGGCGATTTCTACCGCGAAGGATTTTCCGAAGCCGGAAAACGCGCCGCGGTCGGGTTTCAGCCCTTCGACCTGCATGGCGCAGCCAAACGTGCGTCGCCGGAAGGGATCTGGATGATGGTCTGCCATGTCCTCGACGCCGTAGTATTTCAGGTCGTCAGGATAGCAGCTCCGTTCGCCGTTGGCATGATACCATACCAGCTGGCTGTCGAGAGTTTCGAGGCGGTCGAACGAGCCGTCGGCACGTTTCCAAAATTCGGGTTCAACACGGATGTCCATGTCCGTATCCGACTGCACATCGACGTGGCATACCGGATGGTTGGCGTCTATCCATACCCGTATCTGCCTGGAAGCGACGCGCGTGAAGACGGTCACGTCGATACAGCCTTCGGCGAGGTTTAGCGTTTGCCGGAAAGTTTCTCCCATGGTTTGCCGGAAGGGGTTCGGATTCGGGTTCATGCTGATGCGGACGCGACCGGTTTTCCACACATTCCCTTGCCAGTCGAAGGCGTCCGTTTTACTTAGCAGGAGATAGAGATCGCCGCTGTCAGTGATGTAAACGTTTGCGCCCATGTCGCCGTTGCCGACGGGCATGGAAGCAGTAGCGTCACTGCCGGGCGAATCCCACACGACGTTATACCGGCTTGCGTCGAAACCCGTCTGCCTGTTCTGTCCATAAAGAGGAGACAAACAAAGGCAAAGCGCCAAACATATCTGAAGCATAATTAAAGGATTGAGGGACTGAATGTATTTCGACCCTCCATTCATCTGTTCTATCTTATTTTTCATATCTATTAATTTATTATATATAATTACCAATTCTCTTCATCGAACTTATTATTCAAGGCATTTCCATCGGAAGGAAGCCGTCATAAGTTTCAAATACCGTAACTTTATTGATATCGACGCACCCGTGTTTGACCGGTACAAAATTTTCTATTTCTATCTGTTGCATATTCCTGAGTTCTATATTTTACTTTATTCATAATTCATCGCTTCTTCACCAGTTTCAAAGTCCGGCAATTCTTTCAACACGCGTTGAAAGTCTCAGCGGCATAAATTCAAAAAAATGTTGTAACCACTTTTATTATGTCCATTTTCTCTCATGATTGATTTTCAATTACGGCTGCAAATGTAGTAATAAACTTTCATACGAATCAGCGAAAAACAGCGAAGGATATAAGACAAAAATCCCGTAAAGCTACAAGCGGGTAAAAATTAAGGAGTGTATTTCCCCGCTCGACGCAGTCTCCAGACTGCGTCGGGCTAAAGTCAAAGTTCCAGTTTGGCAGCGACTAAACATCAGTCTATTCATCCTGCTCATCATTTATTTATTCTATATTTATGGCAACAAGACCGGTCATGAAGGCGCCGGCTTACTACAACCAGGATGGCGGACAGCATACACAACATTACCAGTGCTACCATAGCCAATAACAAGGATTCCAATACCAATAACAACGGGATTTATCGCGGCAGCAGCGGTACGCTGGACCTTCGTAACCCCATCGTCTGGGGAAAATGCGATATCGGGAAACGTCAACCATTCTTACAATCTCGTGCAGAACGGCGCAGTAACCATCGAATCCACGACAATTGTCTCCGATGTCGATCCGCTGTTTGTCAACGCCACTGCCAGAAACTACCGGTTGAAATCTGAAAGTCCCGCCATTGACGTTGGCGACAATACGCCGTACAGTATATATTGATATGAGGGATTATGACAAAGACACAGCAGGAAAATCATTCAAATCAAAAAAATCACAGTTCAGATATTTTTGAAATAAACAAGTATAAATTTCAGGAAAAGGAAGCAGAAAATTGCCTTGTTTCAGGTCATCATTTTTTCCGAAAAACGCCGTTTTTTGGAGTTTTCATCTTGGCATAACAGCGATTTTCCGAAAGGCAAAAAAATATTTTAAAAAAAATAGACTTGCAAATCAGCAACTTGAAATTTTTTTTCATTTTTTTTCAAAAATATATTTGGAGGTAATGAAAAAGTATTTACCTTTGCGCTCCCAATCGGAAATGAAAGGGCTACCACTCGGAGACGAGAAGATAGAAAAAAGTTCTTTGAAAATATTGGAAACAGTACTAAGTAAAGCAAAATTTACTTAATAGAAAATAAGAGTAATCAATTCTTTAAGATAAGAATCATGAAAAGGGATCAATGGAAATA
>JAISFI010000309.1 GCA_031263685.1 Dysgonamonadaceae bacterium
ATCGCAGAGGGGGTGACTGCACGGCTGTGTTGAGTACGGAACAACTGCTCAGGGCAAAAGGGCACGAAGTAGCCGTATTCAGCACCAGACACCCGCAGAATGAAGCCTCTCCCTGGGAAGAATATTTCGCCGGGGAGGTCAGGTTTGCGTCTCCGTCGATTACAGAGAAATTATCGGCAGCTGTACGATTGTTTCATTCCGGTGAAGTGTCGCGCAAGTTCAACCGGCTATTATCCGATTTTAAACCCGACATTGTCCATTTACATAATATACATTCCTATATCTCGCCGCTGGTGGCGGAAATAGCTCACAGGAAAGGTATACGCGTGGTATGGACTTTGCATGATTACAAGTTGCTCTGCCCTGCCTATTCCTGTTTACGCAACGGCGTGATATGCGAGGATTGTTTTCAAGACAAATCGAATGTTTTCCGGCACAGTTGCATGAAAGACAGCCGCATTGCCAGCCTTTTAGCATGGATGGAAACGTGCTGTTGGAACAGGAAAAAGTTGTCGGGCATTACTGATTTATTTAGATGTCCAAGCCATTTTTTAAAATCGAAAATGGTTGAAGGTGGGTTTGCTACCGGTCAAATTGAAGTATTGCACAATTTTTTACCACAGAAACTCTCCATGTCGGCGGAAAAAGATGATTATTATTGTTATGTCGGGAGACTGTCCGAAGAAAAAGGTGTTAAAACGCTGCTCGAAGCTGCCGGACAAGTGACGTATTCTTTAAAGATAATAGGTGGAGGGCCTTTGCTTGATACATACCGCAAAAAATATACGCATAAGCAAATCGAATTCCTCGGTTATATGGAACCGGACGAATTATATCCAATCGTACGAAAGGCACAGTTTCTTGTCATTCCTTCCGTATGTTATGAAAATAATCCATACAGCGTCATTGAAGCCCTTTGTATGGGAACTCCGGCGCTCGGTTCGCGCATAGGAGGCATTCCCGAATTGATTGAAGAAGGAGAGAACGGATTTTTGTTTGAGGCCGGAAACGTCGCTGAACTAAGGGATAAAATAGATGAGTGTTTCCGTTTCTTTACAAAAACGTATGATTTCGGAAAAGTAGCGGAAGAAGCGCAAAATAAATTCGGCTCAGGGACGTTTTATAATAAACTGATAAAGATCTATGACCGTTAGTTCATGTAAACCTACTGATATATGTATAATTTTGACGTATCGCTGTCCGATGCGTTGCAAGATGTGCAACATCTGGATGAATCCGACGAAACGTTCAAAAGAGATTACTCCGGAAGAGATAATGCGTCTGCCTTCCGCCAGGTTTATTAACCTTACGGGCGGCGAACCGTTTGTACGCGAAGACCTGGAAGAAGTCATACGCGTATGTTTCACGAAATCTCCGCGCGTCGTAATTTCTACTTCGGGATGGATGGAAAACCGCATACTGGATATTGCCCGGAAATTTCCCCGCATCGGAATACGGATAAGCATTGAGGGCTTATCCTGCAAAAATGACGAGTTGCGCGGGCAGAAGGGCGGATTTGACAAAGGTTTGAATACGCTGTTGACGCTCAGGGAAATGGGAATTAAAGACATCGGTTTCGGCTGTACGGTATCAAACAGTAATTCCAGGGACATGCTGTCCCTGTACCGGTTAAGCCGCGCACTGGGGCTTGAGTTTGCCACCGCCACATTCCATAATTCCTATTATTTCCATAAAACGGACAACGTTATCACGAACAGGGACGAGGTATGCAGCGATTTTGAAAAACTCATCAATATGCAGCTTAAAGAGCCTCATCCCAAATCGTGGTTTCGTGCATTTTTCAACATGGGACTGATTAATTACATCGAAGGCAACCGGCGATTGTTGCCGTGTGAAGCGGGAATGATAAACTTTTTCGTCGAGCCGTACGGCGACGTCTACCCCTGTAACGGGCTTGAAGAACGTTACTGGAAAGAACGCATGGGGAACATCCGCGAAACGCCGGATTTCAACGAACTGTGGAATAGCGAACAGGCAAGGATGGTGCGGGAAAAAGTCCGTACATGTCCGAAAAACTGCTGGATGATGGGTACGGCAGCCCCGATTACAAAAAAATATGTACGTTACCCCCTGCAGTGGGTTCTTAAAAACAAATGGAGAACGTTGACCGGGAAACCGGCCTGTTTGGATAAACGCCGGTATGATGTAGGACAGGACCCGCGGCAAGGCGATTTAAGAGAAGGTAATGAACCGTGAAAAAACGCTGAAAATAGCCGTCGCCGGGACGCGCGGGATACCGGATATTCAGGGAGGCGTCGAAACACACTGTCAGGAACTGTTTCCGCGCATCGCATCAAAAGGTTTTGATATCATAATCATTCGCCGGAAAAATTATACGCACGACCACCTTACTTCCTATAAAGGCGTCGTCCTGTATGACATCCGGGACATTCGGAAAAAATCCCTCGAAGCTATCGTTCATACGCTCTGCGCGATATGGGCGGCCAAATGGAAATTTAATGCCGATATTGTTCATATCCATGCCATAGGGCCGGCCTTGCTTTCCCCGTTTGCCCGCCTGCTCGGGATGAAAGTCGTCTTCACGCATCACGGCCCGGATTACGACAGGGAGAAATGGGGGAAAACGGCCAAATTCGTGTTAAGGTTGGGGGAACGCATGGGATGCAAGTTTGCGAACGAAGTAATCGTAATATCAAACCCGATTAACGACATCATAAAACGCAAATACAACCGTACGGATGCACACCTGATTCCGAACGGCGTCCCCGCGCCGGTATTCATCAATGATTGCAGCTATCTGCGGGAAATGGGTGTCGAACCCCGTAAATATATTTTTGCCATGGGGCGGTTTGTTCCCGAAAAAAATTTCCATGTCCTTATAGAGACCTTTGCCGGACTGAATCGGCCGGATTATAAACTTGTCATAGCCGGAGACGCCGACATTGAAGACGAATATTCAAAAAAATTGAAATTATCGGCTAAGAATAACGGGGTGATACTGACAGGTTTTATAAAAGGCGATAAATTATGCGCATTACTTACACATGCG
>JAISFI010000329.1 GCA_031263685.1 Dysgonamonadaceae bacterium
GAATAAGCATAGTCAAGATACAGGTAATTGGTTGGGAACAGTTGCTGATAGGCCTCCAGTTCGTATTGGAAAGCCAGCGACTTGTAGGGCAGTTCCTCTCCCATGTTGACCTTGGCTATATAGGTTCCGTGCCTGGTCCATTTGGAAATACCCGTAGATGTAACCAATTTTCGACTCAGGTATGGTTCCTTGAAAAATTCGAAATAATCCTCCACGAATACATAATCCCTGTACTGGTGGTTTTCCAGGATGTCGTTTTTCAATGCAAGCGCCTCCTCATGGTTGGGGTTGATTTTGAGAAGTTTGTTAAGCGTCTTCAATGCGTTTATATAATCTTTTGCCAGGTATTGTATTCTGGCTTTTTTGAAAAGAAAATTCTCATCGTTGGGATAGGCGGCCAAAGCTCTTCCCACCCGGGTCGCGGCAGTCTTGTAGTTCCGGTCCCACATCTCGATGTTCACCATCAGGTCCAGCACATCATAATTGCGAGGATTCGCCTTGCGCAACCTGGCGCTGATGATGCGCGCCGAATCGAACTTGTTCTCAAAGGCAAAGGTCTGTGCCATCAGCAACGACGCTTCGAAATAATCGGGATCTTCGGCCAATACTTGCCGGCAGTATTTACGGGCTAAATTCCAGTTGCCTGCATGGGCTTCCCCGTCTGCCCTGGCATATATTTCGTCGAGGAACATCCGCGGCGGCAGGATGGTATTCAGCAATTCGTTGCCATTTGCATGATCGGGATTTACGGTCAACAATTCGTGTAACACCCTGATAGCATCGGTATGATCCTTTTTAAGATAATAGGTATTCGCCTTTTTGTAGAGGAAATCTTCGTCCGACGGGTAAAATCCCAAGGCCCGGTCGATGAAATTCAGCGCTTCGTCATACTGTCCTCCCCATATTTCATTATCGGCAAGCAGGGTCAGAACATCATAATTATCCGGTTCCACATCGAGCAATGGGCTGATGACTGTCCGAGCCGAGTCTGTTTTCAGTTCCCGCGCATAAGTCCGCCCCATAAGGATGGTTGCATCGTAGTATTCGGGGTAATACGACAATAACTCACGACATATTTTCCTTGCTTCACTCCAGCGTTCGGAAAATGCTGCGTCGCGAGCCGTCAAAAACAGAGCATCGGCATCCGGTTTTTGTTGGGCAAATCCTGTTGTCAACAGGGTTAGCCAGCAAATAAGACAAATACTTACGTTTTTTATTGCATTAATCATTTTTTAACAAGTATTTAACCCTGTTTGAAAGATCTTCCAAGCTAAACGGTTTGGTCAGATATTCATTGGCTCCAAGCTCAAAAGCATGGAGGATGGTATCTTCAACATTTACCCGCGAAACAATAACAATTGGAATATCTCGTTGCAAGGTTTTACGTACATAAGTTACCAATTCCAATCCGTTCATCAACGGCATGTATATATCGGTAAGAAACACATCAATATCACTATTTTCCGCCAATATTTTCTGGGCTTCCCGTCCGTTAACCGCTTTGAGTATTTCAAATCCGTCTTTTTTGAATTGAAATTCCAATGCCCGGAAAGTCATCGAGTCATCATCACAAATTAACATCTTCATTTGGAATATCTTTTTACTATTACCGTTATAAAGCTCCGAAACTACAATTTAGGTTAATTGGCAAATATAACAATGATATTTTAATTTGTGCCCACAATATCAAAATCTTTCTTTAATTGACCGATTAATAAAATGCCTTCATTACACAATTTATCGGTTTTATCAGCAATCCCCGTTAAATTGTGATCATTAATGACGCTTTTTTCAATATCAACAGCCAAAGCATGTAAGCCGTCGGCGCCAAGGTAAGCAAAATTGGAGGCCAGTTTATGGGCTGTTTCGGCAATGACTGTCCATTTCTCCGCCGTTTTCAATGATCGAATGCCTTCTATTTCGACAGTTACATTTTCGACAAATGTAACCAGCATATCCCGGATAAACCCTTGATCGCCCTGAGCTATTTCATCCATTTTTTTTAAGTTATAAAGCTTTCGATCCATAAACCTAAGAATTTATTCATATCCTATATCCTATTTCCTATCCATCGTACAATATACGAGATTTTCCAACAAAATGTTCTATTTGGCCATATGATGCGTAACAAGAAATCACCCCTACAAAAAACGAGGCAAATATAACATTTTAGTTTATATTTGCCTCACTGTAAAATATTTTTCGACTTTTCGATTATTTCATATCATGCTATTTTGTCAGCAAACATGCGATATTTTTCACTTTGCATTAATTCCGGCGTCCACCGAGATAGATCGTCAAATAATAGACCAATGTGGCTAATGACGAAAGCGCAGCAACAACGTATGTATAAGCCGCCCATTTCAGCGCCGACTGTGCTTTCGGGTAGGCTGCATAACCGGTAATACCCGCATTGCTCAGCCAGGCCAATGCCCGCCGACTTGCATTTATTTCCACCGGGAGGGTGATGAAACTGAACAGCGTGGTCATGGCGAACAGGATGATACCGATCAGCAAGAGTTGCGGGAACTTGTTCAGCAGGATGATACCGGCCAGCAACACCCATTGCATCCAGTTGGATGCAAAACTAACCACAGGCACAAGCGCCGAACGCATGGTGAGCCACGCATATGCCCTGGCATGTTGCACGGCGTGACCGCATTCGTGGGCAGCTACAGCCGCTGCAGCAACACTGTTGCTATAATACACCGCACGGCTCAGATTGACGGTTTTGTGCGCCGGATTGTAATGATCCGTCAGTTCCCCTTCAACCGATTGCACTTTTACATCATGAATACCGTTGTCGGCAAGCATTTTTTCGGCAACATCCTTACCTGTGAGGCCATAGTTGACGGGGATTTCCGAATATTTTTTGAATTTGTTCCTCAACTGCATGGATATTAGCCAACTCAAAAGGGCAAATACACCAAAAATAATCCAAATGAAAGGTAAATTGTACATCTTCTTATGATCTTTACTAATTTTTAACAACTTATTCGGTTAACATGACAAACTGTTTGCCAAAATTGTATCTCTACAAAAATTGCATGACAAAATTAATGCCAACCGTATCCGGCACTATCATCTTGATGCACGAAACCGATGATCAATGATCCATCAAAAAGGGGTTTTGCAACTTTATGTTGACAAAACCCCAACCTTTTAACCAAACCATGATTCACTTTATAAGATAGACGGCAAAAGTGAAAAACGTTGCGTCCCGGTTTGATATTTTTATTGAATTTTACAGATATTTTTATAATGTTCATACCGCTCCATGATCTGCGATACAAAGGCGTAGGTTTCCTTGCCGTTGCA
>JAISFI010000342.1 GCA_031263685.1 Dysgonamonadaceae bacterium
CAGCCCGTGCCGATGGAACCTGCCGCACTTGAACCTTCGTTTTTTGTCCCGACCAGATAACGGGAATTATCCATTCCGCCGGTTGTGGCAACCGTAAAGTTACTCGAACTGAGTTGCGCAGCAGTTGTGGTAGCGTCCGTCCAGCCGGTCAAGCCGTCTTCAAAGCCGGGATTGGAAATCAAATTATCGCTTAATAATTTGATTCTTTTACCATTGGCAACGATGGTATCGCCCGACTGGGGTTGTGCAAAACTGCAAACAATGCTGCTTGCAGTCAGCAAAAAGAATAATACTTTCTTATTCATATATTTTCTTATTCACTGATGTTACACAAGATATATTTGTGTAACATCATTTATTCATAATTTACACTCGTTTTAGTAACAGGTTATTTCCTTATCTGGTAACAGGCTGTTACCTTACCTGGTAACAGGTTATTACCTTACCTGGTAACAGGCTGTTACCTTCTCTGGTAACAGCCTGTTACTTTGCTTGGCGTAACATCCTCACCATGGGGCTGTTTCAAAAGCCCCACTTCGTCATTGCGAGCGAAGTGAAGCAATCCATAAATCATTGTTAATGAACTTGGATTGCTTCGGTCTTCGACCTCGCAATGACGGTGAAACGTGCTTTTGACACAGCTTCATGCCCGTAGTGGGCTGAATTACTATGGCGATTTTTGTTACCACTTTAATTAACGATCAATTTAAGCGTTTTTACGGCTGCGCCTGTTATTTTGACAATATAAATGCCGGAACGTCCTGGTGCATACACCGTTTTATCGGCCGTTTGCGAGAGCACACATTTCCCTTCCGCATCGAAAATCTCGACAAGGATGCTTTTCGGCGTCGAAACATCGGCATCGAAACGGATGTTGAGCGGTTCGCCGGCCTTCACCGGATTGGGCAGTACGGTCGTCGTTTCTTCTCCCGTAATACTTGCGAGGGAAGTAATTCCGTCGCCCGGAGAACCATCCGCTTTTTGGGTTATCGCCCTGACGGGAATAGCGCTGGCGCTTTCACCGCGATTGTTGAGACTGTAAACCTTGTAGTAATAGATGGTATTGGGAGTCAGACCTATCAGATCGACGTAAGTAGTGGTGCTGTGCAAATCTTTCGCAACCTCATAAATGCTGTCGGGCAGGGCTGCCCGGTAAATGCGGTATGATTTGGCGTTGGTAACGGCATCCCATGTCAATCGAATCTTGGTGGGCGATTGAACTTCGCCGGTAAGATTATCGGGCGATGCGATAACCGGATCAGCCGTAACAGTGACCGGACTGGACGTCACTACACTGTTGTCATAGCCGATTGCCCGATAGCGGTAGGTCGTCGTTACACCCGGAAGAGAGTCGGTAACCGACACCGTCTGGATACCGGCAATATCAAGCTTGTTGGCAGGGATCGTATCACCGGCTACTTTCCATGCAATGGTACCGGCCGGAAGATATTCCAGCAGATAGCCTTTAGCCGTTTCGCCGTTGTAGTCTTTCCAGGAAAACTTGTAGCGGGTATAATCGGTAGCAGTCTGGGTAGCAGTCATATCGGACACCACCAGCTTCCATTTGTGGTCGTAAGCTTCGGAAAAGGCCAGCTTCGAGGGATTGGCGGCATACCATTTCCCGGCCGGTGTCAGTTTGCGGCCTAATTCCATGGCACGGGCATCCTGCACCCAGTTGTAAATGAAATAGCGTTCGATGTGCAGGTTATCTTCTTCCATGATGCCGATGATGCCTTTAATATCGCTCAACTGTTTAGCGGCATTGGCCGGCGAGCAGGGCAGGGTGATGCTTGTTGTCGACGTCACATTGCCATCGGCGTCGTATGTGGAACCGGTAGCATCGGGGAAATTGTGACTCGTCCAGTTGGCGCCGTTGTTCCACTCAGTGATCCATATCGGACGTTTTGTATTATTCCATACTGCCTGCAACTGGCTTCTCCACGACGACATGGAAGTGTACCAATAGCTGTGGATGGCAACGAAATCGACCCTGTAATTCAACTTGTCGCAAGCCGTCAGGAAGTTGTAAAGCCATGAAAAGTCGGTAGGCGCCGGAGTTCCGAGGCGCAGACCGGAAGCCATCATTTTCGGCCATAGTTCGATAGCTTGTTCTACGGTTATCGGTTTTTCGCCATTGTCGTCTTTATGCTGTTCGGCATGATCGGGTTCGTTGTAACCGAGCAGGTGATTGACGTTTAATTTAGTATTGAATTCAGCATCGCCCGGCCAGGTGAGTTTTTGTTTGATCATCGCATAATTGTAGTCCGGATTGGTCGATTCGCCACTATCGCTCCAGTTGTAGAACGAAGTAGAGTTGGTCAGAGCCACTTGAAAATCGCCGCCTGCCCAGGCTTTCTGACTGACCCAGTCCCAGCGGAATACCCGTATAAACGAAACCGTTCCTTCCAGTCCTTTGGGCATCACATCGACTTCTACATCGGCCTTATCGGCGATAAAGACCTTGCTGAAACCGGTGCCATCGACCTTGTTAGCCAGAGTAGCCATGTAGCCACGTTTCAGTTTGAACGAGCGGATGGCATTGTTGAACGTTCCGAGCGAAGTGTGCCGGGTAAAGATGGGATACGCTTTTGTTTCTCCCTCGAAGTTGGCTTGCGTAAACACCTGCAAAGCATCGGCATCGGAAGCGTTTCCATAAGGGATCAGCACCGATCCTGTGCTGTAGGGAGCGATACGGGCGTTTTGCCGGCTATTGTCGGCAGCGCCGCCGAGTTTCAGTACCACGCTGTCGCCGTTGATGGTTACGCTTTTGGTACGGAGTATTTGCTCAATAACGAGCGAC
This sequence comes from Dysgonamonadaceae bacterium, assembly GCA_031263685.1. Classification (GTDB taxonomy): domain Bacteria; phylum Bacteroidota; class Bacteroidia; order Bacteroidales; family Azobacteroidaceae; genus JAISFI01. Next base: position 2,801 of record JAISFI010000342.1, read on the forward strand.
GGCTTCAGGGCGTCGAAAAAAAGCCACGAATCGCCCGATTTCAGGTTGATCGTCGTCTCGGTCAATGGCGTACTGCCGGTGATGTGCAAATCGGTCTTTCCATCTACCGTTACCGTAGCATGGGAGAGGTCGGGATAAGTAACGACGCCTGCATTGTTGAGGTTGATTACCGCTTCAAATCCGTTTTCCGATTCGGGGGCATAAGCATTCCCATCCAGATAAAGGGCCGACGATGCGCCTGTAATTCCGGACGCAATCGTACCGGCAACCAGCGTCATCCGGTCGTAATGGCTGAGTGGTAGATTCGCGCTTCCGTTTTTGTCGTAAGGATAAACGGAAAATACAATATTGTTGTAGCTGCTGACGTCACCGGCATAAAAAGTATATTCATGATCGTACTTCGTATAGTTGGCGACATCGTCTAAATTATCAAATCCATTTTGAAAGATTTCATATTGCTTGCTGGCCGATCCTAAACCGATATACCACTTTCCGCCCCGTTGATTGGCGGCGCCATGCGCCCATCTTCTGATTTTCAGCTTATAGGGCGTATGAGATTGCAGCGTAACCGTTTGAGCAAGATCTAAGCCCTGGTGTGTCATCATATTGCAGTTTCCTTCTCTGTCGGCAGCGATTTCGCTTATCTGGTAGCGGGCGCGGCTTCCGCCCGATACGGCAAAGCCACTTCCCGTCCAGTGTTGAGGAAGATAATTATCGGCAGTAGGAGTCGTGCCGTCTGCTGCCGTTTCAAAGCCCGGATTCAGGAACAGGTTCCGGATGTCGTAAATACCGGTTTGAGCGGATGCATTATCGGCCGTGCCGAAAATGTCGGGATAATTGATCACATTCAGGTTCAGTTCGATGGTTCCCCTGTATGTCTGATTTTCGAATACAAATACGGTTTGATCTTTACAGGCGAAGCGAATTGTGCCGCTTTCGTCCGGTGTATAGTTTATCAAGCCTCCGGCAATATTGATTGTCTGGCCTGACGTAGCTGCCACTTCGAGCGTAAAATCGCCGAGGGAAGCAACCTGAAACTGCGTTAAATCGGATACGGCTGTTCCGCCGAAATCGTCCCTTTGCAACAGTTCGGATACGTCTGTTGCCCGTATAATGTGCAGATAGCAACAGGATAACAGTAAGAGGATTGTTATTTTTTTCATGTGTAAATAAATTAAATGTACATGTTTGGTAAAAAGGCTGTCCAAAGTTTTTTAGAGAGTATGGGGCGACTCTGCTTTGAACAGCCTCTTTTCGGAATTTTGAGTTTATCTTTACCTATTTGGTATAGATGAACTTTTCGGTGGACGTTTTATTTGAAGCATATACTTTCTTGACAAGATAGAGTCCATCGGCTACAGGTTGTGCTATTTTCACGCCTTGCAGGTTGTAATAATAGACGGCCACTATCGGATCGTTTTCGGTGACGGGTGTTATTTCCGTTTGATTGGTCGATGTTCTGGTCAGCGTAAAGTGGTCGTAACCGGATTTGAAATGGTTATTATTGGAGGTAATTCTGGTCGAACTAACGCCAATGGTAACAGTTCCTGCTTCGGGCACGGTAAATGAGACGGTATATTCCGCCCAGGCAGCAGGATCGGTAGTTTCTACCGTTACGGGAGTATAGGTCGTCGTTTCATCGATGGTTACATAACCTTTAGCAATACCGGTAGCGTCGCTGGTGGTGCCGAAAGCAAGAGCATAGAATTTCAGTTCGTATTCGCCTTTGGGCAAGGTGAGTTCCTGACTCAATCCGATGACAGAGCTGGTCGACCAGCGTTGGCGAGTGAAATAAGATTGTCCGGAGTATCCATTCCATGGTATTCCATCCTGGTTCATTACTTCGGCATTGTATGTCATGTCGTTGGTATCTCCGTCGCTATATGCTGCCGTCCATCCATTGGGTTGATAGATTGCACGGTCTCCGGATGGTTTTGCAAATTCGGTATAAGCCTCTTCAAAATCGGGGTTCTCAATGACCGGCGTAATATCTGCGGGCATGGTTATTTGCGTTAGCACGTAGGTTTTCAGGGCTGTACGGAGTGCAGCGATGGCATCAGCGATGTTGGCTGTTTGGTCTTCAGTATTGTCATAAACGGCTTCTGCGGCAGCAATAGCCGGTTCAAAAGCTGCATAGCCTGTGCCATTTGTGGGGAATACCTTGGCGGCGACAATGGCCGCTTTCAATGGGATGTATGCGGCTATGATTGCATCGTAATTAGTGATAGCCTGATTTAAGGCGCTATAAGCGCTGTTCAAGGCTACTTCCGACGGAACAGCAACGGCAGCTTCAGCTTGACCGATGGCAGTTGTTAATTCTGTTTCGTTAATGTAGCCCGGATGATCTTCTGCAGCTTTATCGGCTTTAGCAATTGCTAATTTTTCGTTCACTGCTTCTGTGAGAGCGGTTAAATCAACGCCGTAGTAGTAGAGACGGAAATTGTCGAATAAGACCCAAGTACCGGTCTGGCTGGCGGCGAGCTTGGCGCCGATAGTCAAATTGCCGTTGTCGCTGACAATGATGTTTGGTAATGTTATTTCATATTTACCTTCATTCATCACTATTTCAGCGCCTGCCATATTGCCTACATATCCGTCTATATTTCCATCTCCACTGTAAGTTTCCGAATATATCGAGTTAAATGGAACGGTATATTCAGCTACGGAAGAAGTGGCATAGAGGTTGGTAGATATGACCTCGGTGCCTTCTCCATAAGCTGCACCGCCATCACTGCCTTTGGGGCGTTCAAATCCTTGAGCTTTCAGTGTATATTTTCCGGAAGAAAGGCCGCTTAATGCTTGATAGAAATCAAATGCTTTTTGATAAAACTCTATTTCATGATAATTCACGGCAGCGCTGTTCGGGTCTGTCCAGCCTGTTTTTGTATTGTTATCGAAAGCAGGATTGGTGATAAATTCAGTGCAATCGAAATAGTCGCCTGAAGCAAGCGCGATTTCAGGTGCATAGGCCGTACCGTTCAGGTAAGTAACAGAAGTAACGCCGGCGATTCCGACAGGTTTTGTTCCTTCTACTAGGGTAAAGTTATCGTACCATTCCAGCTTTTGCTGACTGGCATTCGCTCCACTTGTTCTTTCTACGAGAAACCATACCGGTTCTTCCTCGCTAACATTGCTACCTACCGAAAAAGTTTCTATGAAATCATAGACATCCGTGTTGTTTTGCGTCGTTCTGGTAAGTGTAGAAGCTATATCCGTAGCTCTTTCTGTAGTACCCAAGTCTGCTCGAATAACAGCACCCTCTTGACTTGCACCTGCACTATTCGTACGATACTTAAAAGCCAGCTTATAATAAGAGTTGGGCTTAATGGCGCCCATCGGAAGCATTTGTGTCAGATATTGAGCCGGTTTATGGAATAATAAAGCGTACGTTCCTTCTATCTTCGAGTTGGCTGCATCTCGGATGGAAGTCCCGCTGCTACCGACAGCTGTTATGTCAATATTCCCAGCGACGTTGTCATAACATTTCCAGATGTTGTTCGGAAACGTTTCAAATCCCGGATTTTGTAACAAATTCAACAGATTATAAATACCGGTTTGTTCTGATGCGTCGTTGGTTTCCGCAAAAATATCGGGAAAAGTAATTAAAGTTAAATCCGGCGTCAACGTTGTTTTATACACATTTCCTTCATACACATACACCTTGCCGTTTTTCTGAGCGAATCGCACAGTGCCGGTAGCTTCAGGCGTATAGGTAAGGAGACCGTTTCCTATTTTGATTTCAGTCGCTTCCGTTCCGTCAACTTCCAATGTATAATCGTCGGCCGAAGGGAGGAAAGTGTTCAATTCTGTGATGGACGTTCCACCAAAACTTTGGAGAGCAGGCAAATAAGGGATAGCCTGTTGCGCGTGCACGCTGAAAGCGCTCAAACATGCGGTAATAACCGCTACTAAATGAAAGAATAATCGATGTTTCATAATGAATAAATTTTAATAATAAAAAAATACGATGATATTACAATATAAATTATGCTTGCAAAGTTAAAGCCTATTTATTTGTAAGTATGGGATAATTTGTATCAAATGTTGGGACTATTTGTATCATTGAGAAAAAAATGGTCTTGGATAATCATATTTTTCGCCCGATAACATAGCGATGGAAATTGTCGCGCAATCCGAAAGGGTTAAATGTGAATAAACCTAAGTCGCTTCGCTTTACAGGCTACCAAGATAGTTTCCGTTCAGGATTCCGTTGCCACAAATTCGTTTTTAGTTCTTACTGTCTGTGTGTAATTGAAAAAAATCATGTACATTTGCGACTGCAAACTAAAACATAAACACTATGGGACGATATCTAAACCCCAAATATGATTTGCCGTTCAAGCATATCTTCGGAGAGCACAAACATCTGTGCATAAGTCTTATTAACAGTATGCTTCCACTCGAAGAAAACCGGGAAGTGGTAGAAATCGAATATCAGACCGGCGAACTGACACCTCGCGTCAAGGGCATGAAACACTCTGTGGTGGACGTGCGCTGCACGGACAATTATAACCGTCAGTTTATTGTCGAAATGCAAATGAGCTGGACAGACAGTTTCAAGAAGCGGGTACTGCTCAATGCCTCCAAAGCCTATGTCCAACAGTTTGACAGTGCGCAGGACTATAAGCTGCTGTGCCCCGTATATGCCATCAACTTTGTGGACGACATTTTCGAGAAGTCTCC
>JAISFI010000358.1 GCA_031263685.1 Dysgonamonadaceae bacterium
AATTTCCAGCGTTCGGCCGTTCCCCGTGCAAGAGAAGACGGGTCGATGTAATTATCAAAAGCATCATCGGTCGGAACTAAGAAAGTGAATTGATTTTCCATGGACAAGAGATAGAGGTCGAACTGCAAGCGGTCTATCGTCCAGGCGAAAATACTGGTATTTTCATTGGTACGCACCGGCGCCATGATCGAAACATATTCGGTAGGCGAATATACTTTGTTAGTAACATAGACAATACCGTTGCTGCAAATGTAGGCGTATTCGATATCTCCCGGCTGCACGCCCATTTTGGTACCCATTTTATCTTCCAACGCACCGAAACGGCTGGGTATGGAATTGATAAAGGAAAGGCGCATGTGGTTGTTGATCAGTTTATCCAACACCAGGTCCGGCACGCTGTCCCAAGAACCATAACGTTCCTGAAGAAATCTTCCGGATCCGCTCGTGAAGTATTCGTTCAAAGCAGCATCTGTAGGAACAAAAATGGCGCCCATATCCTGCTCCAGTTTGTTACTGGGAGCGTAACCGTTATTTCCCGGATCGAAATTCAACAGGGAAGAGAGCGTTATTATTTCGCCGTCAACGGTCATGGAACCTCCTTCAAGAAAGTTAGTCTTATTCATAAAAACTTTGGAAAAAAGCGTATCTGTTGCTTCGGGATACATACGCCTGTAAGTATCATTGAGCGGCGAAACCAACGGAATAGCATAGCGCTCAAGAAAGCGGCTGAAGACGCTGGTATTCGGATTTTTCCGGATATATTCCGCCATATTGTCACGCGGAAGTAAAACCCGTTCCAAGACGTTCACATAGCCATTTTTACAGCGGATGTTGCGTTCTACAATTTTAACATCAAAAAGGTAAGCGTCGCCCGCTTGACGGTTCACATGTGTCATGACATAAAAATCTTCGTCGGTAATGGAAACTTCCGAGAGTTTCATGTGCCGCTCCAGAAAATGCACCATCGTGTAAGCGTCCCGTTTTCCGCCATCTGTCATGAGATGCACTCCGGTTTCCCGAAAGCGATCCCAAAAACGGTTATATGGAAGCGCATCGCCCCGTTCAAAGGGAATGGAATCCAAGTTCGGCAAATCGGTCGTCCTGCGCATAGTGCCTGCTGTTGCTCTATCTGCACCGGAAATATTGGCCAACATGTCCAGCACGTACGCATGGTTTAGCATGTTGCCAAACAGAATAGACCGGCATTGCGTAACCGATAAATCTTCAAAACGACGGATTCCATATTCGTTGCCGGCAAAGAAAGCTTCAAAAGCTTCATCTTTAACGACAAAAAGTGTTTTACTTCCCGTTCTCGAAAGTACTTCCGAATATTTTATACCGTCTTCTTCCGCCATATCAATGATACGGACATAATAGTTGTAACAACCCTCACCTTTAAGATAGTCGTAGATATTTCCATTCCAATCGGACGGATCTTCATCTCCCACGCGATATATATCCAACGGATCATCTTCACATGCAGTATGGAATAAACCGACCGATAAAAAAAGGAAAGCATAAAATAAATACCTGATAATTCCTCTGTTTTTCATTTACTGTTCGTATTAATAGTCTTTGTGATTATAATTATAATTTTACTCTCTATTCATTATTATTTGTGTGGCCAACATCCACGCTCCGTTTCGAGCATGTATTAGTCATGATTTTAAAATGTTTGTTATGATTCGATTGTTCCGATGATGTTTACCGTTCGGGTATTTTCAGGATCCGTCCAATGCTGTACGGCATGATTATCTACGGCAAATTTAACAGCATAAGCGGCTTTAGTTGGATTGGAATTATCCTTGATCCAAATGCCTACACGGTAGTTTCCCGTCAGTTCAAGAGGAACAGTACCGGCAATCGTATGTATCTGCAGTTCGTCGGGATTTGCTTTTGCAAAAGGTTGCCAGTCTTTCGGGTTTACATTCGATAATTCGATTTCTTTGGTTACCTGCCCTGCTTCGTTTATCAATACCAAATAAGCGGTTTTAGGATTATGCAGGGTAGCAAAACCGGTGTTTGTCAATTTCAAATCATAGCTTAGATTACCATTGGCAACTTGCAGGGAAGAAGTTTTCAAGAGATTGAGGCGGTATCCCAAATGATCCCGGACAAACTGGTAAAAGGAACGGGGCACACGTTCGCCCTGTTCGTTATTGAAATATTCTTCCTGATAAAAAATATGCTTCTTTTGCAACTGCTGGGGAGTCACTTTGACGGTTTTCCAGTGTGTGATATTATCGGCAAAATTTTGTGTAATATCCAACGTCGTGTAATGGTGGTCTTTCAGGACTTGTAACACGTCGTCGGGATTCATCAGTATATCAAACCCCCACGGAGGACCTTCATTGTAGGGGATTTCCCCGCGCATGTAGAAAGTGAACGATTCGTCTTTTACCTTGTTGTAGTTGGCATCGTACATACAATAATCGCTACTGCCACAGTTTTTCAGGCCAGTAGTAAAATAATCGTTGGCGAAACCAATACGGAGCATTTCCTCGTTTGTCAAAAAAGATTTCAGATTTTCTTTGATGTTATTGTAGCGGACAACCATGCCGTAATTTTCCGGAAAAAAGCTGAATAATTTCTTGGCAATCCGACAGTTGTCATCGGAAGAATATCCGGGAGTCCATTCGCCCCAAGTTCCAATCAATCCGGCTTCTACTATCGAAATGACGTCCATGTTACTTTGTATCAAAGGCTTCAATTGATCCAAATGACCCATTGTGCGCGTATATCCCGGATTTTGTCCGGAATGGCCGTCACCGATACGTCCATCGTCTCGGCTATAGGCAAAACGTAACACCGCTTTCACGTTGTGCGCCCGCAAACCGTCGAAAAGCAGTTGTATATTATTCAAACCGTTCTGAGATATTGGTTTATCCCAGAAAGAAGTCAGGTAAATGTATAATTGCGTCAGCGAGATGGAGTCGCCCAGCGATTGGAAATCGGCATTTCTGGTATCCATAAAGCCATCGGGATAGGCTTCATCTCCTACCTGTCCCTGCCCGGCGCCTCTTCCGTAAGGATTTACGATATAGCCTGCCAAGTCGGTTACCTGATAAATAGATTCAAGGTGATAGCCCCGGTCAGGATTGAAAAGAGGCATGATGGACTCTATTCCTTTACGCTCCACAGACGAAAGAAACAAGTCCTGTGCCGAAAGGTTCATTCCGTTACCGCAAAATATCACCCATAATAAAGTATTAGTAATCAAGTAAATTTTCTTCATTGGTACTTATTTAACAATTATCTTTTAACAATTATTTTATATATTTTCTCTCTCACAGTCACTAAATATACACCGGCAGACAAGTCTACCGATTGAGCGACGGATATTCCCTGTATATTTCTGATAACATAATCGTCGCTTCCTGCCACTACTATCCGTTTGTCTTTGACATAAATATGTGGTTGATCCGACGTTTGCGCCTTTAGACCGGTATTATCGCCGACTGTTGTGAATAGCCATGCAAATCCGGTGTCTTTCGTATCTTCTCCCAAGAAATCCGGTTGTTGTTGACTCTGGGCGGCAAGATTTAAGTAACGGACAATTCCATCGTTTTCCGTAGCATAGACTTCAAATTGTCCACTACCTATATGATTGGTATTCCATCCATTACTACCATCTGTCTGATCGGTGTATTGTATGTAATGAAAGGAGTTGTTGAGAATAGAAGCGGTTTGAATGATATGACCGGTAGCTCTGTTAATAAATTGTACACGCTCATCGGTGATTGCATTGCTTTTCTTTACAACTTTCCATTGCTGGCTGTCGTTATTGACATCAATCGTTTCAATAGCAAATTTGATGTGCGGGTGCGCTTGATCAACTATGTCTGTAATCCCTTTGTTTAGATGTTCCGGCTGGGCGCTGGTGATAAAATACCATACCGGCTTTTCATCCGTACTGAGCGCTATCGAATAATCTTTGCTGGAAACAAAGTGGAACTTGGAATTAGCGGTATTGTTATAATTGGATTCTTCAAACATAATAACAAAATTTCGATTACCATAATTGTTTGCCTGATGGGCGTATACCTTGAGTGCATCGCCTCCGGAAGGTACAACAGTGGCTTTAATGTTATAATAATCGCCGTTTTTCTCTAATTGCCATTGTGTTGCGGGGCTATCGCTCAAATTGCCGACGCTGATGTCTTTGGAAGCATTGTAGGTGATTCCCAATTTTTTCTCGTTTGCTTTATTGAAAATAAGGTAGTTACTGCCGCTTTGTTCAAAGCGCCATAACTGCTTGTCCAAATCGGGGGAAGCAGGTTCTACTACCATGGTTCTTCCGAAAACAGATGTACCTTCAACAGTAAAAACCCGATCGGTTCTACCGTCACTTTCGCCTTGTACCTGAATGTAATACCATTCCGGCTGTGACGCAGTACTTACTTGAGGTAATTGCGCCGCCACTTCTGCAAGGAATAAGGTAAACAACATCAAGAATGTAATAATATATCGAATTTCCTGATTCACTTAATTTAATTAGTAAATAATATCAAAATCACACAAAAAAAACTCTCCTAAATCATAATAACTCGACAAAGATAAAACGAAATTACAATATATACAATCAACGGTTAAATTTTAACATTGCAAATAAATTATTTCTCCTTACGGATTGCTCCTGGCGCCTTTCCGTAATGTCGCTTACAAAATTCATAAAAACGGGCGTCCGAAGAAAAATGATGTTGATAGGCAATATCTTTCAGGCTTTTGCGATTTTCTTTCAATTCTCTTAAAATAACGGCAGCACGACGTCTCTGAATCCAGGCAGAAGGTGATTGTCCGAAAATTCGTTTAAATTTTTTCTTAAATCCCGATTGAGAGTAGTTCATCCGATGCGCCAATTCTGCTACGGTGTGCGTGAAGGCGTAATTCTTCAACACTCCATCTTTGAAAAAAATATCCTTATTCAGTATCGAACGAAAAAAAAGCGCCAACTCCGTCTGCTCATAGTATACACGGAAAACAAAAAAAAGTTCCTGCAACTTTAATTCGTAGAAATGAGGACAATAGTAACCATCTTCCATATAATTTTTCATCAAAGTGAGATAGTTGCCCAGCCGTTCATTGATTGCTAACGGATAAAAATTTTCATCCTCTTCGCCAATTAACGACAACAGACGGCTTAAACCGAAGTTTTGGCAAAGCTTTTCTCGAGATTCAAAGCTGCAAACAATTGCATATACTTCTCGAATCGCTTCCCACTCTACACGGGACGCAACCGGTAATAACAACATTTGACCTTTCTGCAATTGCTGATTAATCCGGTTGTCAAAGAATAATGTCAAGGAGCCTTCCAGCAAAAAAATGATGGTCGAATCCACACATTCGAAAGCTGTTCGCCGGTGGCCTTCCGTTTGCTGAAGGATACGAAAAGGCGTTCTTGCCTGTTTTTTGTCGTGTACACACGAAAAATAGTCATCAACACGTATAATTTCCATAAATTGCTGATAATAGCTTGTTTTTATTCAATGGTTTGTTGAGTTGCCAACGTATAAATTCTTCGGGCATCGGCCATATTCAATTTCATCAAAGCGCCTAACGATCCGCCGGTATTTATCTCCAGGTGTGCAATCAATTCATCTATATCGTCCGGGCGGACGCCTATCTGTTCAAAATTAACCGGCAATCCAATAGAGACAAAGAAATCTTTCATTGCCCGAATTCCTTGCAAGACTGTTGCTTTTTTATCGCCAAGCGGCTGAATATTCCAGATTTTTATCGCAAATTTTTCAAAAATATCCAGGTGAGCGCCTGCCACGTATCTTGCCCATGCGGGAAACATCACGGCCAAGCCGGCTCCATGTGCCACATCATACAATGCGCTCAACTCATGTTCCAGTTTGTGGGTAGCCCAGTCTTCTTCACGCCCCAAACCACAAATTCCGTTGTGCGCCAATGTTCCCGCCCACATCAGATTGGCGCGGGCAGCATAATTTTCGGGATCGGACATGACAACTTTCGCCTCTTGGATTATCGTCTGCAAGAGAGCTTCACAAAGATGGTCGGTCAACGATACTCCCGACGTACGGGAAAAATAACGTTCCATCACGTGCGCCATCATGTCGGCAATACCACATGCGGTTTGAAAAGATGGTAAAGTACAGGTCAACGCTGGATTCATAATGGCAAATGCCGGACGAAAGAATTGTGACCAAAGCGACCGTTTGAGCTTACCGTCTTTCTTTGTGATGACGGAACTGACAGATCCTTCGCTTCCCGCCGCCGGAATCGTCAATACGACTCCTACCGGCAAGGCTTTATTGATAGTGACTTTATCTTCGAAGAAATTCCAAAAATCGCCCATGTACGGTACTCCTGCAGCGATTGCTTTGGCGGAATCAATGACACTCCCCCCTCCTATTGCCAAGATGAAATCAATATGCTTTTCCCGGCAAAGATCAATTCCGCGATAGACCATATCGTCTGTCGGATTCGGCTGTACGCCACCCAACATGACGTACTCTATGAAATGGTCTTGCAAACAGGATGTTATCCGATCCAGTAGGCCACTGCGAACAACAGATCCCTGGCCGTAATGAATCAGTACTTTCCCTGCACCTCTTTTCTTCAGTAGCTTTCCGCATTGTAGTTCGGTATTTTTCCCAAAAACAAATTCGGTAGGACTGCAAAAACTAAAATTATTCATAATACACACATATATTATATATAGATACTGTATTTTCAGATCACATCACACACGTAACGCTTGCTTTCACCGCAATGTCCTGCTGAATTACCGAAAAGAAGAAATCTTGCTGATATATTTCCCTATAATATCAAATTCGAGATTGACGATTGTCCCTTGCCGTATCCGGTGAAAATTGGTAAACTCGTAGGTATAAGGGATAATGGCTACCTCAAAACTGCTGTCCCGGGCATTGCAAACGGTAAGGCTTACGCCATTGACACAGATAGAGCCTTTTTCTACCGTCAGGTACCCCTGTTTGGCCTGCACTTTGTCAAAAGGATACTCAAAGGTGAAACGCCAACTGCCGTCAAGTTCTTTGACTTGCGCACAACGTGCCGTCTGATCTACGTGCCCCTGTACAATATGACCGTCCAAACGACCGTTCATCACCATACTTCTTTCCAGGTTAACCTTGTCGCCGATTTGTAACAGTCCCAAGTTGGAACGGTCTAACGTTTCTTTGACGGCGGTTACCGTATAGGTGTTTTCTTCTTTACTTACAACCGTCAGACAGACGCCATTATGCGCTATACTTTGATCTATTTTCAAATCGTTGACAAAAGAACATTGCATAGTGATGTGTAAATTTCCCCGATCGGCTTGTATCGCTACTACGGGGGCTGATTCTTCTACTATTCCTGAAAACATTATCCTGTTTTTAAAATTTTGGCTTCAAAGATATGAAAAAAACCACAAAAATTACTACTTTTGCTTCTGCGAAATTAAACAAAGGCATTAAAGAACCTGAGTTCGGTATAAGGATAGCCCGTCAGGGCTTCTATATCAATAGAAAAATGGTTCAAATCACAACGAAAACCTCGTAGAGGTTTCATCAATGAATGTCCTGACGGACATTGGAAAATGTTTTAAAAACGGATTTCTATTGATATATAAGCCCTGACGGGCTATCCTGATACCGAACTCAGGTTAAAGACATGCCTGCCTTGATTCGCAAAGCAAAATTAAAACATAAAAAGATGGATAGATATACATTTAAATACTGGTTGTTGGCAATACGGCCAAAAACTTTGTTGATATCAGCTATGCCGGTACTGGTAGGGTGTGCATTGACCTGGAAAGAAGGTAAATTGCAGTGGATCCCGGCAGTTATTTGTTTTTTATTTGCCCTTATTGCACAAATCGCGTTCAATCTTTTCAACGATTATTCCGATTTTATCAACAAAAGGGATCGAGAGAATCGCACAGGATCCGAAAGCGTTGTGACCAGCGGATGTATACAGCCTTCCAAGATGCTGAATGTCTCGATTATATTGATAACTTGGGGATGTTTGCTGGGATTGGCGCTAATCTTCTACACCGGATGGGAAATCGTATTAGTAGGTATTGCGACAGGAATCGGGGTGTTTGCTTATTCTTCTGGGCCTTACCCATTGTCGCACAAAGGGCTGGGTGATATTTGTGCCCTGCTGTTTTATGGCATCATCCCAGTAGGTTTTACTTATTATGTGCAGACGCTGGAATGGACTTTCATTACTACAATTTGTGGTTTGGCTATGGGAATCGTTTCCGTGAATGTTTCGCTCGCCAATAATTACCGGGACAGAAAACAGGATGCTATTTCGGGTAAACGGACGACGGTTGTCATTTTCGGTGAAAAATTCGGGAGATATTTTTACGTATTCAATGGAATTGTAGCCGTCTGTATTTGCTTTTCTTTCGTCTTGACCAACCAGTATTATGCGGCATTTATCCCCGCACTCTATTTGATTCCTCACCTGAAGACTTGGAGAAAAATGTCATGGATTCGCCGAGGTAAAGGCCTAAACAGTATATTGATGCGAAGTGCTAAAAATGTGTTGATATTTGGTATCTTGCTGTGTATTGGTATTTTGATGGGAAAGAACTAAAAATGTCCATCAGGACATTCATGAATGAAACCTCTACAAGGTTTTCATTGTGATTTGAACCGTTTTTATATTGATATGTATGCCCTGCCGGGCAAGATAGTCCGATGTGAAACGTCGGAGAGTGCACAAAAAAAAAGAGCCGCTAAGCGGCTCTCCTCTTTTTAGTATCTGTTGCGATTGAACCCGCCACCATAACCGCCACCACGGTTATTGTCTCTCTTTGGTCTTTCTTGTCTGGGTTTTGCTTCAGAAACAGAAATAGTTCTTCCGTCGTACTCTGCGCCATTCAATTCAACGATAGCTTTGTTAGCGGCTTCTTCATCGTCCATTTCAACGAATCCATAGCCTTTGGATCTTCCGGAATCTCTGTCCGTAATAACTTTTGCAGAAGTAATAACACCGTACTCTTCAAATAAATTAGACAAATCGGCATCGTTTACCTTGTAACTCAAGCCTGCAATAAAAATGTTCATCTTGTAAATAAATAAAGTAAAAAAAATAAAATAAATAATTCTAATGAAGAAAAATACGGCAGGCTAAAAACTAAAACCAATAAAATTGAATAATAAGATAATAGAATGCATAATCGTTCTCACATGTTGGGCGCAAAGGTAAGCAATAAATTTAATATCCCAATTAATTTTCTGAAAATAAATTATTTATCAACCATTTTTTTTTGAGATGGAATGACTTTCCTTCAATCAATTGCCATCGAAAATAAGATGAATTTACTTATAAATAACTAATAGTGAGGCGATAAAAATCAAAACTACAGTTTAAAAATGTATATGAATTTTTTATGAATTACACATGGACAAGTACAGAGAAGCCAAGCTGCCCATGAAATTTATAGAGAAAAATGAATTTGTTGCAACGGAGTCCGGAACGGATGCTATCTGGGTAGCCTGAATCCGGAACGGATTTTATTTCGATAGCCGGATCTGAAACGTCCGGTATATGCGTGCATTGAAGCAGAGCGGCGAAGCCCCGAAATATTTTTATGTCCGTCGCATGAATCAAATCGAATCCGTCCATCGGATAAAATATTTCGGGGCTTCGCCGCTCTGCTTCTACATCGTAATACACCCAACGTTCAAACGTTCGGGCTACCTAGATTGCATCCGTTCCGGATGCTGTTGCAATAAAGCCGAGAAAAATTACCAATTCTTTCAAAATATCGGGAATTTAGGTAGATAATCAAAAATATTCTTCCTACTTTTGCGTCAAAATACTTTTTAATAATTAAATATTGAATACTCATGAAGAAAATTATTTTTTCGCTTGTGTGCATTGCGTTAGCTTTAGGATCTTGTGGAGATAGCGCGAAAGACGTAAACACTGTAATAATCAGTCAATTAAAGGGAATCGAAAGTAAACTGGAGGTTATTTCTCATGATATCTCCGAAGACAAGTATGAGGAGGCCAAAGTCGCTATTGACAGTTTACCTGCTCAAATAACAGCCGCCAAAGCTGCGATTTCCGTACTTTCCAATAGTAGGGCGGGTGCATACAAAACCAGTGCACTGGATTACCTTTCTTACATAGAAAAAGGAGCTGGAGCGGCATTTACCGAATCAATGAGCTTGTTTCAAGCTGCAAAAGTAAGAGAACAAGATGATGTTGCCAAAGGAAAACAGTCTCCCTATTTAGTCAATTCGGGACCGGACTTTGATGCTGCCCGTAAAATCGTAAAAGATTTTATGAAAGAACTGAAGAAATATCACGAAGTTGTGATTGAGAAAAATGAAAAATTTCTGAAAGCGAATAATCTTAAAGGTTAGTTTATTGCACAGGTCCGCCTGTTGCATCCTGAATCCGCAGGATTAAATGAGGCTGTGTCAAAAGCTCCATTTCGTCATTGCAAGCGAAGCGAAACAATCCATAAATCATTGTTAGTGAACTGGATTGTTTCGGCTTTCGATCTCGCAATGACGGTGAAATGTGCTTTTGACACACTTTCATTTAACCTTGTGAGTTGTGGATACGACAATTTGAATTTCATCCTGTTTATGTGTCGTCATTGCGAGGTCGACAATCTGAAATGTAGCCCCGTGAGAAGAATAACAACAAAATCTTGCAAAAAAGATTTTGCAATTCAAAAATAACTATTACCTTTGCAGCGATTTACTTCGTGATAATCTGGTGCATATTCAATATACTCTTTTGAACTAAATCAATCTCAAGTAACACGGACTCTTTTATTTTTATTTATGCCGAAATACAATATTTCACAGCTTAAAGAGATGGATAAGGATGCACTTATCTCTCTGGCGAAAGACTTAGGACTTAAAAAAGTGGAAAAAACAGAAAAAGACAGCTTAGTTTATCAGATACTCGACCAACAGGCTATTGTTGGCGCAGCTCAATCTGCAGCCGTTGCTAAAGTGTTTAATGAAGAAAAAAAGAAACGCGGAAGGCCTCGAAAACAGGTTTGGCAAAAAATTGCCAATCCGGTAGAAACACCGGCTGAAGGACCAAAAAAAGAAGGGCCAAAAAAAGAAGGCAATACAGTGATTTCCAACACAGCAACAGAAAAGATTGCGGTAGAGACAGAACTCAACAAAAAAGAAGCTATCGCTTCTGCGCCTAAAAAAAGAGGAAGGAAAAAGTCTATTCCAAATTCAGATGAAAAGGCGGCAATATCAGCTACTTCAGTATCCGAAAACCAACCTGTAAAAAAGGAACTCATCGCGGGAACTGTACCCGAAACCGGACAAATCCGGGAATCTAAGGAAGTTTCAAAAACGGCAGAAATAGCTACAAGACCGGAAAACAACATCCCTTTGATTAAGAAAAAAGAATTGAAGATCGCCCCAATCCTCCCAAGCGTCCCGGAAGAACCTTCTCAAGAACAACCGGAAACCCCACCCGCAACAGAAAAGCAAGCTGTACCCGAAGCCTCCCAAACGACACAGGAAGAAACGGTTAAGGATGGAGCTACAGAAGAAAAAGCACCACCGTTAGTCTTCCGTCACAGTCCCACGGTACACAGCGTAATGGACAAGGTGTTTTTCGGAAAGAAAAAAGAACAGCAAAAACAACCAGGACAACAACTCCCCCTGCAACTGCAACAAACGCAACAGCCATCCACTCCTCCGCAACCGAAAAATAATGAATCGCCGAACAATGGCGCCGGTAATGGAAACGGAAACAATAACAACCGGCAACCCAAAGAAAAAGAAAAAGTTTTTGAATTTGAAGGTATTCTAACCGGAAACGGCGTACTGGAAATTATTCAGGAAGGATACGGTTTCCTCCGTTCTTCCGATTACAATTATCTTTCTTCGGCAGACGATATTTATGTATCCCAATCCCAAATTAAACTGTTCGGATTGAAAACCGGCGATGTGGTAGAAGGCCCTATCCGTCCTCCAAAAGAAGGCGAAAAATTCTTTCCGCTGGTAAAGGTAGATCTCATCAACGGACGTGAACCGGACGAGGTGCGCGACCGCGTTCCTTTCGACCACCTGACGCCGCTGTTTCCCGAAGAAAGATTCAAACTGACCGCCAGCATGAGTCCCAAAGTCAGTGACAAAATCTCCGTGCGGGTAGTTGATCTGTTTTCGCCGATAGGGAAAGGACAGCGCGGTTTGATTGTTGCTCAGCCTAAAACAGGTAAGACCATGTTACTCAAAGATATCGCAAATGCCATCGCATGGAATCATCCGGAGGTATACATGATTATCCTGTTGATCGACGAACGTCCCGAAGAAGTAACCGACATGCAGCGAAGTGTAGATGCCGAAGTCATCGCCTCCACTTTTGATGAGCCTGCCGAACGCCATGTAAAAATAGCCGATATTGTCTTAAACAAGGCCAAAAGGCTGGTAGAATGTGGCCATGATGTTGTTATCCTGTTAGACTCCATCACTCGTCTGGCCAGGGCGTACAATACCGTTCAACCGCCTTCCGGGAAAGTATTGTCCGGAGGTGTAGACGCCAATGCGCTGCAAAAACCGAAGAGATTCTTCGGAGCCGCACGCAACATCGAAAACGGAGGTTCTCTGACCATTATCGCGACTGCGTTGACGGAAACAGGATCTAAAATGGACGAAGTCATCTTTGAAGAATTTAAAGGTACCGGCAACATGGAACTCCAGTTAGACCGTCGCCTCTCCAACAAGCGAATTTATCCCGCCGTAGACATTACCGCTTCCAGCACCAGACGAGACGATCTCTTGCAAGAATCGGATGTGTTAAACCGCATGTGGATACTGCGCAAATATCTGTCGGATATGAATAGCATTGAAGCCATGGAATTTGTCAAAGACCGTCTCGTAAAAACTTACGACAACGACGAGTTTTTAGCATCCATGAACGGGTAATTGAAATATCAATTTTACAAGTACTAAATAAATACTCACCATGAAATATTTGATGTCATTTGTCTTTAGTTTGTTGCTGCTCAGTGCATGCAACAAGGAAGAAGGATTGGGCGGCTCATCGTCTTTGGAAGGTTATGTATATGCTATTGAGCATTTTGACGATAATTTCACTTTTCAAACTGATACTTTCCCTTCTTTAGATACCGAAGTTTTCCTCGAATTTGGCGATGACCTTCGCGTGGGCGAACGGGTAAGAACCGGCAGGGAAGGATATTATCGTTTCGAATATCTCCGGAAAGGCAGCTATACGGTTTATGCCCTCTCGAAATTTCCCGGAGACTACAGGCAGGCGGTTGCCAAACACGTGCAAGTCAATGACAACACGAGCAGAGCCGAAACAATTTTTATTCATACCGGCGATGCTGTCGAATCTGCAATGATTAAAGGGTCTGTTTGGATAAAATACTATAACAAAGGCTCTCTAGTCAGAGTGGACGGACAGGATTCGATACCTGCCGTTGAAGCGCGTGTTTTTGTCAGATATGCCGACGAAGAAACCGACTTCGACGATGCAAGAGTGGGTGACAAAGGCATTTTCGTTTTCCAGAAAATCCGTCCGGGCAAACGATATACAATACATGTAAGTTCGGAAGAAATAACGAATGAAACCTATAAAAATATCCTGTTGCCAATTTCCAAGGAAATTGAAGTAACAGAAGCCTATAAAACATACCCTTTGGAAGGAGAAGATGCGCTAACATTCACCATTAAAATGAACAATTAGACAATGACCCCATGAAAAAGTATCGAATTACCTTGATGGTTACCCTTTTAGTTGGTATCTATTTTGTCAATATGAGTACGGCTCAAGACCAAAAACCGCCGGCGCCAACACTCTCACAAGCACAAACGCCATTTCTGACGCCGGAAGAGAAACGCGCTGCAAGGAAGAATCTGGTGGTCAAGGAAATGAACACCGACGCCAAGGGTAAAAGGCGATGGATGGACCATTTAACCGTCTGGGATGAAAATGGTTATAAACTGGAAGAAATCGAATACGCTGTTTACGGACAACGCGAAAGACTTACGTTCGAATACGATTATGCTACCGGAAGATGTATTCGCGAGAACGTCTACAACGACAAAAACAAACTGTACCGGATACGCAAATACGAATATAATGCCGACGGAAGAAAAAAAATTCAATACAATTATAATCCCGACGGAAAATTATACTCTACAAAAGTATACGAATATTCGTATAAATAATTCAACTGGAGAAGATGCTGGCAATAGACGCTATTTTAGGACAAATGCAAACAATATCCTTGGACGAAATGGGAAATATTCGTCTCATGGATCGCATTGACTCCAAATATCTGGCTCCGGTTGTGCTTCTTCCTCAACTTTTAGAAGAAATGTTGCCTTATTTTAAAGTGCAGGTAACGGATGGCATCCGAATTTCGCCTTATTGTACACAATATCTGGATACACCCGCGCTGGAGATGTTCGTCATGCACCAGAACGGGAAATTAAACCGGCAAAAGATACGAATCCGCTCGTATCTCGAATCCAATATTTCTTTTCTGGAAGTCAAAAATAAAAACAACAAGGGACGGACGCACAAAAAACGTATCCCTATCGAATGTTCCCATCTCGATTCTATCCATGATTTGAAAGAGCAAAAGCAGTTTTTGGAAGAAAACTCCCTTTTCGACACAAACATACTGCAACCGGCATTAGCCAATGATTTCAAACGGATTACCCTTGTTAACAACAAATCGACGGAGCGAATTACGATTGATGTTAACCTGTCTTTCTCCAACTACAGTACCGGCAACAAAAAAACGCTCAATGAACTGATGGTGCTGGAATTGAAACAGGATGGCTGGCAACATTCCGATTTTAAGGATATTCTGAATCAGTTCCGAATCAAAAAAATCTCTTTCAGCAAATACTGCATGGGTACCGTACTGACAAACCCGGACATCAAGCATAATCGCTTCAAGAGCAAATGTCTAATTATTAACAAATTAACACAATAAAAATATGTTTCAATCTGATTACGATCCTCAAATTGTGGCCGAACATACTATTGAATTAGCAGAGAAAGGCCTCACTTTTATGGGAGTAGACGTATTTGACGCTACACATTTTTGGATGCTTTTCATCCGGTTTGCTTTTAATCTTTTGATTTGCTGGTCTATTATTCAGTTTTTCTATTATAAAAAGAGCAGGAGGAAAGATTATTATTTCACCTTCATGCTTTTCAGTGTAACCATATTCTTATTGCTGTTCCTTTTGCAGAGCATCCCCATGCAAATCGGTTTTGCATTAGGGCTTTTTGCCATTTTCGGGATGATTCGATACCGAACAGAAACGGTACAAATCAGGGAAATGACCTATCTGTTTGTCATCATCGGCATCTCTGTCGTCAATGGCTTAGCGATGGAAGTTCCTTATATCTCTGTCATTGTGGCGAACTTGCTTTTTGTGCTGGTCATTTGGTTGCTTGAAAGCAATAAATTCCTCAAACATACATCCAACAAGATTATTCTCTACGAAAAAATAGCCCTCATCAAACCGGACAGACGTGACGATTTACTCGCCGATTTGAAATCCAGAACCGGTTTGGATATTACAAAAATAGAAGTCGGGCATATTGATTTCTTGCGCGATGCTGCTTTCATAAAAATTTATTACAAAGCTAACTCCGATGAGATTAATACAATCGATAATATTACCCGCTTTTCATAGAAAGCTTGCCTTATTCTTGCTGTTTCTGTGCACGGTTTCCGCTGGGGCGCAAAGTCCGAAAGAAACCCGCGTGGGCGCTTCTTTATCGCTGGAAGTTGAAAAGGATTTAAACCGTTTCTTCAGTTTGACGGGAGAAGAAGAAGTACGCTTACTGGATAATAATACAGGCTTTGACCGCACAGTAACGTCGTTAGGAATAGATTATGCGCTTTTTGACCGAAGGATAAAAATCGGAACTTATTACGCCTTTCTGTATCTTTACAACAACGATTATTTTTTTGAGCCGCGTCACCGCTATTATTTTAATCTCTCGTACAAAGAAACAGTCGGGTCATGGATTTTATCCTGGCGAGGCCGCGTGCAAGGCACTTACAGGGATGAAAACCGGGGCGAATATAAGATTAATCCCAAATATGTGATGAAAAACAAATGCGAAGTAGCTTATCTCATTTTTGGATCTCCGTGGAAACCCCGTCTTTCCTGCGATTTCTATACGAATCTGAATGATCCGGTAAGAGGATGTGAACTGACAAGATTTCGTTTTGAAGGAGGAGCAACCTGGCGTTTAAACCGCACGGATTATCTCGACTTCTTCCTGCGTCTCGACGAGTACCTGGCAGGCGATGAGCCGCGGGTAGCATCTGTTGGCGTTGCTTATAAAATCAAGCTTTAATATCTACCAACATCCTGCCCCATTCAGGAGCGAATGTACCCCAACATATTGTGCCTGAGACGGCACAAAGCAGTGTTAATGCAGCATGTTAAATGTAGTAATCCGTCAAATCGACAATCCCCGCACGAATAGCATATTTCGTTGCTTCGTGGATATTATTGACGTCAATTTTTCTGAAGATATTTTTGCGGTGGGTGATGACCGTATGAAAGCTGAGGCTCCTTCCCGCAGCAATTTCTTTAGTCGTCCTACCGGCAGCGATCTCTCTCAAGATTTCTTTTTCGGTACCAGTAAGTAAGTCGTCCGGTCTTTCTTGATAATTGCGGTTGATGGTTAACAGTTGATTGCTTATCCGGTTGCAGATAAACCTTTCATTTCTCAGCGAATAAAAAACAGCAGCATTGATTTCATCTATGCCACAACTTTTGATGACGATGCTAAAAACTTGACTGCCAAAGACCAGCCGTCTTAACAATTCATTGCTCAGTTCGTCGGAAAACATAATCCAATGTGCCTGCTCAAATCGTTGTCGGACAACCAGTAAATCGTCCACCCCCTGAAAGTCAAAAAGCGTATAATCCAGTATAACTAAAGCCTCCGGATATAAAGACAATTGGACAATTAATTCCTTTTTTGTTGTTGCGAAATTAATTGTTCCAATGTCTTTAGCGGATTGCAACAGATATTTAAGACCGGAAGCCGTTATATCCTGATTATCTGCCAGTATAATATCGCGCATTATAAAGGATACTCTTCAAAAGCATATAATACGGACGATAGATAACGTTCGCCTGTGTCCGGCAGTATGGCTACAATATTTTTTCCTTTGTTTTCCGGCAACAGCGCTAACTGGTATGCTGCATATACCGCAGCGCCGGAAGATATTCCGACCAGTAAACCTTCTGTTCTTGCCAGTTCCCGACTGGTACGGATCGCATCATCGTTGGAAACAGGAAGTACCTGGTCTATAAATTCGGCATTGTATGTCTTCGGGATGAAACCGGCGCCGATTCCCTGTATTTTATGAGGTCCAGGATTCCCTCCCGACAGTACGGGAGAATCGACCGGCTCTACGGCAACAATTTTAACATCCGGTTTGTATTTTTTGAGAACTTCTCCTACGCCACTCACAGTACCTCCGGTACCTACTCCGGACACAAAGATATCTATTTTTCCGTCGGTATCTCTCCAGATTTCTTCGGCGGTTGTTTTTTTGTGAATAGCAGGATTGGCCGGATTTTCAAACTGTTGGAGGATCACGGCGGCAGGATTTTGCGCTTTCAGTTCGTCCGCTTTGGCAATAGCACCCTTCATTCCTGCTGAACCGGGAGTAAGTACCAGATTGGCACCTAAGGCTTTGAGGAGATTGCGACGTTCCAAGCTCATCGTTTCGGGCATCGTCAGCGTCAACTTGTAACCTTTGGCTGCCGAAACAAATGCCAAACCAATACCTGTATTTCCACTGGTAGGTTCGATCAATTCGCTGCCGGGCTTCAGGATGCCTTTGGCTTCGGCATCTTCTATCATAGCCAATGCTATGCGGTCTTTAACACTGGAAGCAGGATTAAAATATTCTATCTTCCCAATAACGGTTGCATGCAATGCATGCTTCTTATTGAAATTGGATAATTCCAATAAAGGAGTATTTCCTATCAGATCTGTTAGTTTTTTTGCGATCTTTCCCATGATTTTGTTTATTTATAATTAAAACTGCTGCAAAGATAATTTGACAATGGTAACTCGACAATAACTTTTCTATGGTATTTTTATACCATATTTATGGTATATCGGCGAGATATTATGTGCAATGACTTAGTTTTTAATGATTCTCGCCACGAATCCACCACCCGGCGCCATAGATATTGTCAGGCGTTTATTGGCCGGGACGTCGATGATTTCTCTTTTGTAATCCATCCCAACCTTATTTGCATTGACGCCATCTTTGAATATTTCCGCCCGATAGTTTCCCGCACCGAGGAAATCCAGGTCCAGTTCCAACGCCCGCTTATCCCAATTTGTCAAAGCGCCAACATACCATGTAGCGTCCTTTTTTCTGGCAATAACCGTATATTGGGCAATTTTTCCATTCAGCACAACCGTTTCATCCCATACCGTTGGAACGGCAGCTATAAAATCGGTACATTCCTGTTCCTTCATATAATTACTGGGATTATCGCAAAGCATGTTGAGTGGAGATTCGAAAATAATATAAGTAGCTAATTGCCGGCAACGGGTGCCCTGACTCATCGGATTGGCATATACAGGAGCGTATTCTCTCTTGATGGCATTGTGCATGGCACCTTGTGTATAATCCATCGGACCTGCCAATTGCCGGATAAAAGGAATGGTCACATCGTAAGTAACCTGATCTACGTCTTTATCCCATTTCAGTTGTTCCAGTCCGTTCACTCCTTCGAAATTCATTACATTCGGGTAAGTGCGTTGCAATCCTGTGGGTTTATAAGCGCCATGAAAGTCGACCAACAGTTTATATTTGGCAGCAACTGCAGCGCTTTTATAATAAAAATCGACCATCTCCTGATCATCTCTGTTCATAAAATCAATCTTGAATCCTTTGATGCCCATGTCGGCATAATGACGGCACACATTTTCCATGTCCCGGTTAAATGCGTGATAACCCGCCCATAAAATTAAACCAACTTGCTTGGAACGGGCATATTTTGTCAATGCCACCAAATCTATTTCCGGTACTACCTGCATCAGATCGGCCTTTTTGTTCACAGCCCATCCTTCGTCCAGGATGACATATTCGATGTGATTAGCCGAAGCAAAATCGATATAATATTGATAAGTTTCGTTATTGATGCCCGATTTGAAATCCACTCCGTATATATTCCAGTTATTCCACCAGTCCCAAGCCACTTTGCCCGGCTTGATCCAGGCAACATCTTCGATGCGGGAAGGAGCCGCTAATTTATAAACCAAATCATTGTCCAGTAACTCCCTGTCTTTTGTCGAAACAATCACAACGCGCCACGGGAATTGCTGAGGGCCGGAACTTTTGGCGATATAAGGCTCTCTTTCTTTAATCACTCCTTGCAGGTTGTTGTATCCACTGCCCTGTTCTACCGTTTTAGGATAGGGTGCAAAAACGCCTTTGAGCGTGTTGGAAGCATCTTCATTGCAAAGAAACATCCCCGGATAATGTTCCAAATCGGCTTCGGTAATCGCTATTTTCTTTCCATTGACACCTTCCATGAGGATGGGTAAAAAGGCCAATTTCTGAGATTCCCATTGACTAATAGGGGTATAAGTGTAGGTATTTTCAAAAGAATTGAAAAACTGCTGCTCGAAAGTCTTGCCAATCTTTACGTATGGAATATAAGCCGGATAATTGCTTCCGAGATTGAACTCGGCGATTTCATTCGCCACAGTAAATTCTTTTTTACCGGTAGATACGAAACGATAGGCGGCTCCTTCATTATAAGCTCTGAAAAGCAACAGGTAATCACCCTTAAACTTGATTTCCATTTCATTATAATAATCTTCGATCTGACTTCTCTTGTAGATCGGCGAAGATATCTGTTGCTTGATATTATAACTTTTGGTACTTCTTACCGTCGGACGGATACCAAATCCTTTACCGTTAGATAACTGCATAGCAATGGTCGATGGTCGGATAATCACATCTCCCTCATGGAGTATCTGGTATTTAACTTGTTCTTTATCCACAGAAACGATAACCTGTACCCTTTCATCCGGTGATTTTACAACGTAATTTTTTTGAGCGATAGCGTACAATGAAAAGTTTAGCAGTAGCAGACAAAATAATGTTTGTTTCATGTTTTTTTTAGTATGATGTATGTTATGAATAATATTTCTTTTTTTATTGCGCGGCTGTGCTTATTAATGATTTGCAAAGATAATTTATTTAATTTGTATATAAGGGATTTATTGGGATAAATTAACGTTCCGGGATAATCTAGGGGACATTTAATGTATTTCGCGGCACAAAATTCGTATTGGCTAAGCACTATCAAATGAAACTAAATTTTCGGTATTACATAAAAAAATCATATCAATTGAAATAACCTAATTTACAGTCGTTTACACAGGATTTTTTTGGAGGGATTGATAGAATTGTGTTAAAATCTCGTTAAGTGGTCCCACTTGGGCTTGAACCAAGGACTCCCTGATTATGAGTCAGGTGCTCTAACCAACTGAGCTATGGGACCTATTTCCCGGTCTTTCGGGAAAGGCATCGCAAAAGTACAAATTAGTCATGAGATGGGCAAGAAAAATCGGATAAATTTTACGGGGTGAATTCAAGTAGTCTATGCAACGGAATCATTTCATTTGCGAAACTGTACTTGCGTCGTTGCGAGACCGCAGGCTTGCTCGGCGTAGCGTGAACGCTACGCCGAGCAAGAGTAAGCAGTCTATTTGATAAATAATTTCCTGACTGTCTGTGATTTCTCCGAAATAACTTTCACTGCAACCATCCGCTCCTCTCCAAGGATGGGCAGGGCACAAGATATTTCCGATGCCATGCCCGGCGTCTCTACCGTATGCTGCAGGAGCAGCCGACCTTGAGAGTCAAACAGCGAGACGCTGAGCAATGGATCACTCAAATCACTTTTCACATATAAAACACTGTTTTCCTGATAAATCAGGATGCCATGA
>JAISFI010000416.1 GCA_031263685.1 Dysgonamonadaceae bacterium
TGTGTGTGTGTGTGTGTGTGTGTGTGTGTGTGTGTGTGTGTTATGAAATTATTCGGAGTCTCCAAATAATTCTCGTTAAATAAATATAAAACCACATTATTCATTTCCACAACTATCATAAAAATCTGGGTGCAAAAGTAATGTAAAAAATTGAAAAACAAAATATTTGAAGAAACTTTTCTTAATATTTATCCGTTGTATGCGAACAACGATTATCTTTGCAGACTGAAATCGGTCATTTTTTTATGCAAACAGACTATCAAGCACATGAAACGGCAGTTATAGACGACGGTTGTACCATCGGGGCAGGAACTAAAATCTGGCATTTTTCCCATATCATGCCGCAAGCGGTGATTGGCCGGGATTGCAATATCGGACAAAATGTAGTTATTTCGCCTCAAGTGCGACTGGGTAATCACGTAAAAGTGCAAAACAATGTATCGCTCTACACCGGAGTGACTTGTGAGGACGACGTATTTTTAGGTCCGTCCTGTGTATTCACGAACATTCTAAATCCCCGCAGCGCCATCAACCGCCGAGACCAATACGTGTCGACAACCGTAAAAAAAGGCGCCAGTATAGGCGCTAATGCGACCATCGTCTGCGGCGTTACAATTGGGGAGTACGCTTTGATTGGCGCCGGATCGGTGGTGCTGAAAGATGTTCCTCCTTTCGCCCTGATACTCGGAAATCCCGCTCGACAAACCGGCTGGGTCAGCGAAGCCGGACATCGTCTGGTGTTCGGCGATGACAGAATTGCCTTTTGCCCGGAAACACGGGAAAAATACCGACTGCACAATGAACATGTAGAAAAAATCAAAGAAAACATAGAAAAATAAATGATAACACCCAAATTTCTGAAAACTTATCTCTGGACTTTTAATACTGCAGCGCTTGTTTGTATAATCTGTAATCTCCTGTTCATAGATGCCGGTCACTGGCAAATACAGGAAAATAATGCCGATTTTCACTACATTCCTACGCTTACAACGCTCGCTTTTCCGGCGATATTATGTTTGCTGGCTTTTTTGACGGCGAAACTGCTGAACTGGAAAGACAAACTATTCATGTTCGGAGAAATATCCATCGTCAGTAATCTGTTGATTATCCTGTTGTTTCTATCCGCAACACTGTTGGTCATCAAAACAGACGAAGACGTTTCGTGGCAAGAGTTGTACGATTACAGGACTTCACCCAATTTTATCCTGCTGCTGTTTATCGGTTTGCTGGCCGCATGTGTCCTCATTCTGTTCAAAACGAGCGTTATTAATCTCAAAGAACAGTTAAACGAATTTCGTAAGAAAAAAATCGGTGAAAAGTTTTTCCTGATATTTCATTTGATAAGTCTTTTGTTATCGCTGATTGCCATCATCGTCGGATTTTCCGGTGTGGAGGCTTACAAAAGCTATCCGGACTTTTTTCAATCGCAGAATGTCGTCGCTTTTAGCTTCTGCCTGATTTCGCTGGTTTCAAGCTTGACGTGCGCTTTATTCGATTATTTGAGCAAAATCGGCAAAGCTGTTTCTCTGCTTTGTTTGCTGTTTTTCCTTGTGGTGACAGGTGGCGGCGGTATTTTAGTCTTTGCGTTGATACACAACGGAGCTTTCACTCCACATGCAGGCGTCATCTATAATCGCTACGATAGCGACGACGGTTACAGCCGAAATAAAGACGCGATAAAGCCACTCGAAAGCGTGATCGACGACAAGTCAAAGGCAACAGCAGATTTGATGCAGGAAGAAACACCCACTTCTTCGCTCGCATTTTTATGGGAGGATGAAAACGCTGATCAAGACAGCGTCGAAGCGGCAATAGCCTATGCTGCCAAAGAGATTGATTTGTCCGGTTTTCCACGGAAAGTTTCCAGGAAACTGTTTCCGAAAGCACACGACAAACAAGCATCAACTGTCCAGGGGAGCATCGCTTACCGCCTGATTATCGAATATATCCGAAAAGAGAAAGGCGCCCCGCTGGCAGCGCTGATGAATACCTACGGTCATTATATCCGGCAGCATCTTTCCGGGGAGATTTTCCAGAAACATGGCGCCAAGCGATTGATTCTATCGCTGATAATGGCTTACGACGACATCTTTTATTTGAGCGATAGAAAACCGAATGATATACTCCACGACATCTATGCAACGATGAGCGAGCAACGTCTCCGTTCGCTGGCCGACTATTTTCCGCTTATTTCCGCCAATATCTCGGAAAGCTTCTTGTCCGGTAGTATATTTATGGACAAAGATAAAAAATTGGATAAAGGCTTAATTGTCTGGGCTTACTCGTTCTGGGCAAGGCGCAACAACGAAGGACGTACAGATGATGCTCACAAGGTTGCCCTGGATTTATACACTACTTACATTGCGGATCCCGACAGTCAATCCAACGATCAATCCGACAGTCAATAAGCTTTCAAACTCATATCCAAACTTTTAACGGAATGTGTCAAGGCGCCAACCGAAATAAAATCGACGCCCGTTTCGGCATAATCCCGCAAGGTATCGAACGTGATGCCGCCGGAAGATTCCAACTCATAGCGCCTGTCGACCATCCGAACAGCCTTCCGGGTATCTTCTACGTTGAAGTTATCCAGCATGATGCGGTCTATGCCGCCGGTATCCAGCGCTTCCTGTAGCTCGTCGAAGTTGCGGACTTCGATTTCTATTTTCAAATTCTTCTGCTTTTCCCGCATGTATTGCTGTGCACGTTGGATCGCGTTGGCAATGCCTCCGGCAAAATCGACATGATTATCCTTCAAGAGAATCATGTCGAAAAGTCCGATCCGATGGTTTACGCCACCGCCGATACGCACGGCTTCCTTTTCCAGCATCCGCATACCGGGCGTTGTTTTCCGGGTATCCAGCACACGGGTGGAGGTACCTTCCAAGCGTTTGACGTAACGGCGAGTTGTGGTGGCAATGCCGCTCATCCGCTGCATGACGTTCAGGACTAAGCGTTCGGTTTGCAGGAGCGATTGCACTTTCCCCGCAACGGTAAAAGCAATGTCGCCGGGTTTCACTTCCGCACCGTCTTTGATAAAGCAGTCGATTTTCAACGCTTTATCAAAAGTATGGAAGATACGTTGGGCGATTTCGACTCCGGCCAGTACGCCTGCTTCTTTGATAATCAGTTGCACGCGACCCTGTGCATCGGCGGGGATACAAGATAAAGTCGTATGGTCGCCATCGCCTATATCTTCGGCAAATGACAAGCGGATGAGTTCGTCAATCATGAGTTTGTCAGTCAATGTATTCATATCTTTCACTGTCCGCAACAATTCTTATATTTCTTGCCGCTTCCGCAAGGACAAGGATCGTTTCTGCCGATTTTTTTCTCTGCCCGTATCGGTTCAAGACGCTGTGGCGGTTGTGGTTGTTGCGGTTGCGGAGGCATACCCGAACGCTGTTGAGAAGTTCTGCCGGCAGCGACGTCGTCTTTCTGCGTACGATAGCGGCTGTAGTCTGTTTTTGATTCGGGAGCCGCTTGCCTCAGACTTTGCGGGTCGCGAACAGGAATTTGTCCGCGGGTAAGGATCGAAACCGTTTTCTTGTTCAGTTCTTCCACCATATTCTTGAAAAGCCCGAAGGATTCGAGTTTGTATATCAACAGCGGATCTTTGTTCTCGTAACTGGCGTTTTGCACGGAATGGCGTAACTCGTCCATTTCGCGTAAGTTCTCTTTCCAAGCTTCGTCGATGGTGTGAAGCAAGATGGATTTCTCGAATGTCTGCACCACTTCCTTACATCCTGTTTCGTAAGATTTTTTCAAATCGCAGGAAATATTATAAACGCGCTGGCCATCGGTGACGGGAATGAGAATCTTTTCGTATTTATTGCCCTGTGTTTCAAAGATGTCTTTGATGACCGGCAGGGCTGTTTGCGCCATTCTATCCATCCGTTGTTTGAAATTTTCCAATACGGATTCGAAGAGTTTATCGGTCAATTCGGCGGGTTTGAGGGAACGAAATTCATCTATGCTGAACGGAGAGTCGATCGAAAAAGTTTTCAGTAATTCAAGGCGAAAATCTTCATAGTCGTTATTCGCCGTGTGTTGTTCTACAATGGAAAGCGAAGTATCGTACAACATGTTAACAACGTCCAGCCCTATCCGTTCGCCTATCAGTGCATGACGGCGACGGGTATAGACGACTTCCCGCTGGGAGTTCATCACATCATCGTATTCCAGCAGCCGTTTCCGGATGCCGAAGTTATTTTCTTCCACTTTCTTTTGGGCGCGTTCTACGGATTTATTCAACATACTGTGTTCCAGTACTTCATCATCTTTGAATCCCAAGCGATCCATCAGTGCATTGATTTTTTCCGAGGCGAAGAGACGCATCAGGTTGTCTTGCATGGACACGAAGAAGACGGAAGATCCGGGGTCTCCCTGACGACCGGCACGGCCTCTTAACTGCCGGTCTACCCGGCGGGACTCATGCCGTTCCGTACCGACAATGGCCAAGCCTCCGGCTGCTTTTACTTCGGGCGAGAGTTTGATGTCCGTACCGCGTCCGGCCATGTTGGTAGCAATGGTGACGACACTGGTTTGACCGGCCTGAGCAACAATCTCGGCTTCTTTTTGGTGCAACTTGGCATTCAAGACATTGTGTTTGATTTTGCGCATGTTGAGCATCCGGCTTAACAGTTCCGAATATTCTACGGAAGTTGTTCCGACCAGTACCGGTCGCCCGGCTTCGACTAAACGGACAATTTCATCTATGATTGCATTATATTTCGCCCGATGCGTCTTGTAAATGCGGTCGTTCATATCGTTTCTGGAGATAGGACGATTGGTGGGGATGACAACAACATCCAGTTTATAGATGTCCCACAATTCGCCGGCTTCCGTTTCGGCAGTACCGGTCATACCGGCCAGTTTGTGGTACATGCGGAAATAGTTTTGCAGGGTAATGGTGGCGAAGGTTTGCGTGGCGGCCTCGACTGTCACCCGTTCTTTTGCTTCGATGGCTTGATGCAGACCGTCGGAATAACGGCGGCCTTCCATGATACGGCCGGTTTGTTCATCGACAATCATCACTCTGTTATCTATTACCACGTATTCGTCGTCTTTTTCAAAGAGGCAATATGCCTTCAGCAGTTGGTTGATGGTATGTACGCGTTCGGATTTTACGGCGTAGTTTTGCATCAGTTCGTCTTTGCTTGCCTGCAAATTTTCGGCAGACAGAGACTGGTTTTCCAGCTCGGCCAGTTGGGCGGCGATGTCCGGAAGTACAAAAAAGAGCGGATCATCGGAATTACCGGTAAGGAGGTCGATCCCTTTGTCTGTCAGTTCGATAGAATTGTTTTTTTCGTCGATGACAAAGTACAGAGGATCGGTAATGATGTGCATCTCTTTGTTTTGCTGCTGCATGTAGAACTCTTCCGTTTTCAGCATGGAAGCTTTCACGCCCTGTTCGCTGAGGAACTTGATCAAGGGTTTGTTTTTCGGCATTCCTTTATAGGAACGGTACAGGAGGACAAGGCCTTCTTCATGTACTTTAGAATCGGGAGACGCCATTTTTTGTTTGGCTTCTGTCAACAGCTTATTTGTCAGCGCTTTTTGTACGCTAACGATATTTTCCACTTTCGGGCGGAACTGTTCAAACAACTGGTCTTCGCCTTTGGGCACAGGGCCGGAAATGATGAGCGGCGTCCGGGCATCGTCAATCAATACAGAGTCGACCTCATCGACGATTGCATAATTATGTTTCCGCTGCACAAGGTCTTTGGGGCTGATGGCCATATTATCGCGCAGGTAGTCGAAACCAAATTCGTTATTGGTGCCGAAAGTGATGTCTGCTTCGTAAGCTTTTCGGCGATTGTCGGAGTTCGGCTGATGTTTATCAATACAATCTACGGAAAGGCCGTGAAACATGTAGAGTGGCCCCATCCATTCGGAGTCACGTTTGGAGAGGTAGTCATTGACCGTAACGACGTGTACGCCATTCTGTGTCAGTGCATTCAGGAACACCGGAAGTGTTGCGACCAGTGTTTTTCCTTCTCCGGTAGCCATTTCGGCAATTTTCCCTTTGTGAAGAACAGCGCCACCGAAAAGCTGAACATCGTAATGCACCATATCCCAAGTAATTTCATTGCCACCGGCAGTCCAGTGATTCAAGTAGATGGCCTGATCGTTTTCGATACGGACGAAATCGTGCTTAACCGCCAATTGACGGTCGAAATCGCTGGCCGTAACCCTTATTTCTTCATTTTCCTTGAAACGGCGGGCGGTGTCTTTGACAATTGCGAAGACTTCCGGCAAGACATCTTCCAATACCTTTTCGTATTTTTCGAGGATGTCTTTTTCGATGCTGTCTACTTCGTTCCAGACTTTTTCCCTGTTTTCCAGTTCGAGGTTTTCTATGCTTGCTTTAAGTTCGTCGACTTTGTTTTTTTCGGCAGCTACATAGTTTTGTATTTGTTGCTTGACCTGTTCGGTTTTAGCCCGCAATTCGTCGTGGCTTAGACGGGTAATTTGTTCGTAGGCAGCGCTTACTTTGGCCACATACGGGGCAAACTCCTTGGAGTCGCGTTGTGCTTTGTTCCCGAATAATTTTGATAGAATATCATTGAATCCCATATTTGTTGTTTTTTTAATTTATTTCTTAATTTGATTTGTTCGATTTGTTTGCTGCTCATCATCAGTTTTACATAAATTCTTCCAGCAGCGCTTCTCTGGCGGCGTTGGGCGGACGAATCCGCAGGACATGGGTAACGGTAGGCGCTATTCGTGTTGCCTTGACCGTTTTAAATATCCGTTGCGGAACGATTTGTTGTCCGAAAAATATTAGGGGAGCAATAATCGCCCGATTATTTGATTGCGTTTGCTGCGTTGAAGATTTTTCATCGACCAGCACCCAGCCGGGTTTCAGTTCGATGACAATATCTCCCGAAATACCATTGTACAGGCCGTTACGAAAACGGGCTACAGATTCGTTCCAGTTACCGTGCAGGGTTTCCATTAAGGTAGAGACATCCTGTACGCCGCTGAATTGAATGGTAAACTCCGCCGCTTTACGCTGAATATCGGCCAAATGAATCTGCTTGTCTTCAATCAGTTTCCGGTTGAGGAAGATTTGATTGTTGTAATATCCCGTCACCCAGTTTCCTTCTCCATAGAGAGACATCAGATGCAGGTTGAGCAGGGAAACACAGCGATTGGGATAAAAACGTCCGGCCACAGGCATTATATCCGGCTGTATTTCTACCGCAGGAAAATAACCGGTAGAGGCGATAAAAAAGACGACATGTTGAAATCCAATCTGTTTGTCGACCAGATTCAGTATGTTTTCTATTTCCTTATCCAAGCGGTAGTAAGTGTCCTGTATTTCCCACGAGAAAGCTTTATCTTCCTGCTCTTTGTAAGTTCCTGCATAATAAGTCAGCAGCAACATATCGGGGCAGCTATTTCTGCCTATATTCGCATGTTTCAGAAATTTACCGAACAGGTTTGTCACTTCCGTATTGACGAAAGGCGAGGTTTTGAAAAGCCGGAAACGGTCATTCCCTCGAAAATAATGATGAAATGCGCTCTGTTTCTTTGTATAAGGAAAAGCCGCATACATCGACAAGGCCGGTTTCCAGGAGAAATCGTCTATTCGCCGGGAGAGCGGTTCGTTGAGATTGTAATCATCTACGTATGCAGGAATATCTTTATAATAGGTAGAGGTAGCCCATTTCCCATTGTTATCTTCCAACCAAAAAGCAGCATTCGCCGCATGACCGCCGGAAATAATAGACTGTGCGGCATCCGGTGCAATGGCATAGATTTTACTTTTCCCTTCGGAAGCGATTTTCAGTTCGTCGGCAATAGTAGAACTCATCAATGCGCCGGGCGACAGATTTTCTGTAGTGTAATTGCCCAGATAATCCGCATCGTGGAAAACAGGAACTTCCCGCCGCAAGTCGACATCAAATTTTTTATCTCCAGGAATACCGTGATGAAATGGATTCGCGCCTGTAAATATCGTAGCCATAGCTGAAGCGGACGATATATTGGGATAATCGTATGTTACGTTGCTATATACCAGGCCATCTTTAAATAAACGCTTGAAGCCGCCTTCGCCGAATGTATGCAGAAAATATTGAAGATAATCGCCCCGAAACTGGTCGATCGTAATTCCGACAATCAATTTTGGCGTCTGGCTCAACTGTTCCTGTATTTGCGCACGCGCCGGAGATACACAAAACAGCATGAAGAATGAAAAATGAAAAATGGATAATGGTTTAACGGGAATTTTATTGTTCATTTTTATCATTATCTTGCTTAACAATCTGTCTTAGCGCGCAAAGTTACATGAAATTTCTTTATTTTTTGTCTGAACTGTGATTTTTTTTGATTTCACTTCCGTATGTCAGCCAGTTGCTTTTTTAATTCTTCAATGGCTTTGTCTTTTTCTTCTATGGTTTTGTCTTTTTCTTCCAGGGTTTTTCCCTGTTCCTCCAAAGCTTTGTCCTTTTCCTCCAAAACTTTGTCTTTTTCTTCCAAAGCTTTCCCCTGTTCCTTAATAATTTTTTCTTTTTGCGCGATATCCCGTTCCTTATCCTGGAGTTCTTTCAGATAATCGTCTTCCATTTCCATCTCAATCTGAATATCTTCGCTTTCGGAGGCCATGCGCAACCGACGGATGACGGGACGATATTCTTCCGGAAAATCATCTTCGTCCACATTCAGGATGTGATGGTTCTTGGTACGGTTTTCCTGGTCAAAGACACTCAACAACTTTTCGAGATCCGTGCGACGATGATACTTCAACTGCTCGGTCTGCACAATCCACGAACGGTGATGCAAACTTTCTATAAACTCGTTGGGGCCATGCAGCGCTTTATTTGTCGTAACGTCTTCTACTTTGGAATCCACCCGGATAACGGGACTTTCGGGTATGCCGATACCATAGCCCAGCAAAAAAATACAGTA
>JAISFI010000040.1 GCA_031263685.1 Dysgonamonadaceae bacterium
AAGCCGTTTACTAAATTTCCGCCTTCGGGATAAAAATCGACATGGACATTTTTCCGGTTTTTCGGTTTGGGGCGATGGTTGGGCAGGGAAATATCCAAACCGTCTTTCAGGTCTTGTTCCGTATAGTCGCCATCGGCCTTCGATTTCTCAAAAACCGGGAAAACCCGCGAGAAAACGGTTTCTTCACCGAAATTCAGCATCCCCCCGGTGTAAGCCCTGATTTCATAAAAGCCTGGAAAATAATCCATGTTGAGCGTATTCAAGAAAAATTCCCCGTGACATTGACCGTTTTCTATTTTCAGTTTCTTGGTTTCCAGACGTTTTCCTTTGGCGTTCAACAGTTCTACGTAGAGCACGCTGCTTTGTGTAGTTGGAAGGTTTTGTGCAGCGGTTACTGCATACGCCTTAAACCAGATTGTTTCGCCCTGGACGTAACTTGTATTGTCGAAATGGAGATATACTTTTTCCTGCGGAATCAAGCGATTGAAAATATGTATGTTACGGACAAACTGTTCCAGTTTTTGCCGGGCAGTCGAGTCCGTTTGTCCCATAAGTGTCGGAAAAGGCAAACAGGAGCAAAATAAAAATAAAATGACCTTATTCATGATATCCATCTATCGTTTTTTCGTAACTGGTAGAATAAATTCCATCAAAAATATACGAATGACAAAAGTACAGTATTTATTTCGTAACTCAAAAGTTTTTTTTAATTTGTAGAGTAAAATTGGTTTGTATTCACTATCTTTGCGCGAATTTAAAAGAGCTTAGAAAAAGAATTATGATTGATCCAATTATTAAAACGATTGATTTAGGTGATGGAAGAACTATCACATTAGAAACCGGCAAATTAGCAAAACAAGCTGACGGGTCGGTCGTTCTGCGTATGGGAAGTACGATGATGCTGGCTACTGTTTGTGCCGCCAAAAATGCGGTTCCCGGAACTGATTTTATGCCTTTACAGGTAGAATACAAAGAGAAATTCTCGGCTTTCGGAAGATTTCCCGGTGGCTTTACCAAAAGAGAAGGTAGAACTTCTGATTATGAGATACTGACTTGCCGCTTGGTCGACCGCGTGCTAAGGCCTTTATTCCCTGATGATTATCATGCCGAAGTATTTGTAAATATCCTGCTTTTCTCGACCGACGGAAAAGATCTGCCGGATGCTTTGGCCGGCTTGGCTGCATCTGCCGCTTTGGCTGTTTCGGATATTCCTTTCAACGGGCCTATTTCCGAAGTTCGCGTAGCCAGAGTAGAGGGTGAATTTATTATCAACCCAACTGCCGACCAGTTAGAAAAGGCCGATATGGACATTATGGTTGGCGCTACTTACGAAAATATCATGATGGTGGAAGGTGAATTTGACGAAGTTTCCGAAGCCGACATGCTCGATGCAATCAAAGTCGCCCACGAAGCTATCAAACAACAGTGTATTGCCCAGAAAGAATTATCGGAACTGGTTGGTAAAACCGTTAAACGCACATACAGTCACGAAGAAAATGACGAAGAACTTCGCCAAGACGTAAAAGCCAAATGTTACGACAAAGTGTATGCCATCGCCAAATCCGGCATGGGCAAACATGAACGCAGCGAAGCTTTTGAAGCGATTGTAGAAGAATATAAGACGCAATACACAGAAGAAGAATTGACGGAAAAAGCTCCTTTAATCGCCAAATATTACCACGATGTGGAAAAAGAAGCCATGCGCCGCTGTATCCTGGATGAAGGTATTCGGCTGGATGGACGGAAAACGACGGAAATTCGGCCTATCTGGTCGGAAGTAGATTGTTTGGCCGGACCGCATGGTGCGTCTATCTTTACGCGCGGGGAGACTCAATCGTTGTCGACCGTCACCTTAGGCACCAAGTTGGATGAAAAAATCGTAGACGACGTCATTTGTCATGACAAGGCGAGATTTCTGTTGCATTACAATTTTCCTCCTTTCTCTACCGGCGAAGCACGTCCGCAAAGAGGTGTGGGACGCAGGGAAGTGGGACATGGAAACTTAGCTCACAGGGCATTAAAACGTATGATTCCCGAAAATTATCCATACGTCATCCGCATTGTTTCGGATATATTGGAGTCGAACGGATCGTCTTCCATGGCTACCGTCTGTGCCGGTACGCTGGCGCTGATGGATGCCGGTGTAGCCATTAGAAAACCTGTTTCCGGTATTGCAATGGGATTGATTTCCGAAAATAAAGGGCAAAATTTTGCTGTCCTGTCTGATATTTTAGGAGATGAAGACCACTTGGGAGATATGGACTTTAAAGTAACCGGAACGAAAGACGGTATCACAGCTACACAAATGGATATTAAGGTAGATGGACTTTCTTACGAGATATTGGAAAAAGCGTTGAATCAGGCTAAAGAAGGCCGCATGCACATTCTGGGTAAAATCCTGGAAACGATGCCGGAACCTCGCGCCGACCTGAAAGCACATGCTCCCAGAATCGAAGTGATAATCATCCCGAAAGACTTTATCGGCGCCGTTATCGGCCCAGGTGGAAAAATTATCCAGGGCATGCAGGAAGAAACCGGTACCGTGATTACTATCGAAGAAATAGACGGTTACGGACGAGTTGAAGTTTCGGCCAATAACAAAACGTCTATTGATGCTGCTTTAGCTAAAATCAAAGGCATTGTAACCATTCCCGAAGTTGGAGAAGTGTACGAAGGTAAAGTGCGTTCTATCATGCCATACGGCGCTTTCGTTGAATTTCTCCCCGGAAAAGACGGGTTACTTCACATTTCTGAAATAGACTGGAAACGCCTGGAAACCGTGGAAAGCGCCGACATCAAAGAGGGAGATATCATAGAAGTTAAACTGATTGATATTGATCCGAAAACCGGCAAATTCAAACTTTCCCGTAAAGTATTGCTGCCGCGTCCTCCCAGAGAAAACAGAGACTAATCAATCTTATTGCTGATTTTATGAAAAAGCCCGGCTTTGCCGGGCTTTTTCATTGTGTGACGTGCATTTGAAATGCACCCAATCCGTTCCGGATTTTTTCAATCTACCAGAAATAAAGGTAGAACAATACACAAATCACTACCACGCCTGCCGACGTAAGTATATCCACCCACGACCAGCTTGCCTTCGTTTCGGCTCTCTGTTCGGGGCTTTGGGTCGCAAAAGTGATGCCTTTGAGTTTCTCTTCGCCTGCCTGCGGCGTGAGG
>JAISFI010000075.1 GCA_031263685.1 Dysgonamonadaceae bacterium
GTCATTGCGAAGGCGAAGCCTGAAGCAATCCATAGTGTATGTTTTAGCTGGATTGCTTCCTGCTTCGTTCCTCGCAGTCGCAATGACGAGAGATGATTTTTTCTTAAGTTGACGACATTGGCGTCCACGCTACGTCGAATTATACTGCGCGCGGCATGGTTTTGTGCATTGTTCCCTGCTTGCAAACTACAGGAAGGTTGCCGTAGAGACGCGGCATGCCACGTCTCTACTTTGCGTTTGCTCGAATGTTGTAAGGAATGTTGCAAGGCTGGAGCCTTGCTTTTAGCACGACGTAGCGAAGACGCTACGTCGAGCAGGGGCATGGCACGCCATGCCCTTGCGAAAAACATCGTTGTGTGTAGGGGTGTTGCATGCAACGCCTTGCTGCTGGATTGCTTCGCCGCAAGCGGCTCGCAATGACGTGTAGAGAGCATCGTCATTGCGAAGGCGTAGCCTGAAGCAATCCAGAAAATGCTCGTCCTAAATATTAAAAATAAATAAAATCTATGGTAGCTTTGTTCTTTCCCCGATATGCTTATCGGTCTTCGTAAGTAGAATTTACACCGGCTTAGATGTGTGTGTGTGTGTGTGTGTGTGTGTGTGTGTGTGTGTGTGTGTTAGCGAAATTATTCAGAAACTCCAAATAATTTTCGTTAAATAAATATAAAGCACTACTGTTCATTTCCACAACTATCATAAAAAACTTGGCGCAAAAGTAATGCAAAAAATTGAAAAAACAAATGTCGACAGAAAAAAATTACGAATTTGCAGCATATTTCAATAATTATGCCTATTTTCGTGCGCTGATAGAATCATGAAACATTATATGATTTGTTTTCCCAACGCTAAAATCAATCTCGGTTTACATGTAGTAGCCCGGAGAACTGACGGTTACCATAACATAGAAACCGTCTTTTATCCCGTCGCGTTAAAAGATGCGCTGGAAATAGTTCCTGCTCAGGGGGAAAAAGGAACTTTTCGCCAGACAGGTCTTCACATCTCCGGCCATCCGGAAGACAATTTAGTGATGAAAGCATACCGCTTGTTATCAAGCATCCACAAGATACCGGAAATAGATATTCATCTGCTGAAGAAAATACCGTTCGGAGCAGGCTTAGGCGGAGGTTCTTCCGATGCCGCTTTTATGCTGAAACTGTTGAATGACTATGTCGGAATCGGCTTGTCCGATGATACACTGGAGTCTTTAGCCGGACAGTTAGGAGCCGATTGCGCCTTTTTCATCCGCAACAAACCGGTATTCGCTAGCGGAACAGGGAATGTTTTTGAAAATATCGAAATCTCCTTAGCCGGTTACAGCATCGTGCTGATGAAACCGGATATTCATGTATCTACTCCGGATGCTTACGCGATGATCCAACCGTCGCAACCGGAACATTCGCTGAAAAACATCATCCGCTTACCGGTCGAAACATGGAAAGGACAATTAGTCAATGATTTTGAAAAGACCGTTTTCCAGCAACATCCGGGCATCCGGGACATCAAAGAGCAACTGTACGCATCCGGAGCTGTATATGCGTCTATGTCCGGAACCGGCTCTGCCGTATTCGGCATTTTCAAAGGCCAGAATCCGGTATTTCAACTTGAAAATAACAAACAAATAAAAACATATCTTATTCAGTAATTTATATTTATTCATGGCATGAAAACAACAATTATCTTTATTCAATGCTTTCTGTTATGGGGAATCCACGCGATTGCACAACAGGAAATCACCGTCCGCACATTTAACTATCATGGCCCCGTCTCCGTACAAAAGCCGGTGGTACTCGACTCTACAGACGTCAACGATAAAACGTATTCCAGCAAAAACTTGCTGCAAACATCTGTAGATGTTCAATTTACTCAACAGAACGGACAAACGGTACAGACAGATTCTTCCGGTTTCGTCATTTTGCCACAAGACAGCCTGCACAACGCGTTGCATTTCCTCCGGTTCAAGCTGGATGCAGACAGATATGCCAATGTGCGGCTGGAGATTCAAGGAACAGGACTTTTTGATGTTTTTGTCGATAAAAAGAAAGAAGGAAGCAACACCCATGCAGCAAAAGATACCAGTGATATTGATCCGGTCTATGTCAATCTGAGTGTAGAGCCTCGCCAGTACCAAATCACCATCAAGTACCTGACGGAAGCAGGCAAACAGGATACGCTTCAATTGAAATGCCTCGTGCATGCCAAAGACAGCCTCACCCACTACACTGTGCTGTCTGAAGGGAAAAGAAGATTGACACTTCCCGACATCGTGGAGGGAGTAAAACTTACCAATACATCCATCTCACCTTCCGGCAAATACTATTTTGCCACATACAGTCATTTTTATTCGACTGGGAAAAGATATGCTTACCACGAACTCCGGGAAAGGAAAAACGACCGCTTGATTCATCGCTTCCCGTCGTCCGAAAACATTTTCTGGATGCCGTCTTCCGACTATCTCTGCTTCTGGAGAAGCGGCGAAACGGACAAGTCTCTCATCCGCTTTTGCCCGGAAAGCTTGCAGGAAGACATCCTGGCACAAGCGTTGAACGTTGAATCGAGCGTTATCGCACCCAACGAACAATTTATGATTGTCCTTAAAAAAGACACGGCGCCGGGAGTTTCCGGTTCGCTGAAAAAATTATTGGAACCGGATGATAGAATAGACGGATTCCGGAACCGCTATTCCCTCTATAAATACGATTTTGCCCGTCAATCCCTGGAACGCATCACGTTTGGAAGAACCAATACCTCTTTGTCCGATATTAGCCCGGACAGCAAAAAAATACTTTTCTATACGTCCTCCCGACATTTGCAGGAAAGGCCTTTCTACAAACGCTCTTTTTTCCTGATGGACTTGGATAACGTACAGATAGACACTTTGTTGATAGACGACAAATATGTCAGCAGCGGCAGTTTCTCGCCCGACGGAAAACAAATTTTATTCTCAGGCACTCCGGAAGCATTCGACAAAGCAGGAGAAAATATCCCTTCCGGAATTTCTAACGGATATGATATACAGGGTTTTATCATGGATTTGAGTACGCGAAAAATAAAGACATTCACCCGCAATTTCAATCCTTCTGTTTCCAGTATGCAATGGTCGGAATGGGACAAGCAGATTTACCTCCAAACGATCGACGAAGACCGGGAACAAGTGTACCGCTACCATCCGCAAACCGATCTGTTTGAACGCCTGCCTTTACAGGAAGATGTTGTATCCAAATTTTCTATCGCCCAACAAAGCGGATATGCCATGTATTGCGGACAAAGTGTTTCCAACTCCAGCCGCCTGTACAGTTTCGACCTGAAATCCCTGAAATCTAAACTTATCGCAGCTCCTGCTGCAAAAGCCTTTGCAGATATCCAACTCGGCGAGGTCGGGGATTTTAATTTTGTATCTGATGAAAACAAAGATACCATCAAAGGCCGATATTATCTGCCCCCGAATTTTGATCCCACCCAACATTATCCATTGATTGTCTATTATTATGGAGGTACAACACCTACCGCCCGCCTGTTCGAAAGCAGGTACCCGTTGCATGTATATGCGGCATTGGGTTATGTGGTTTATACCTTGCAACCCAGCGGAACGATTGGTTTCGGACAGGCATTTTCTGCCAGACACGTCAACGCCTGGGGTTTGCAGACGGCTGAAGATATCATTGAAGGAACGCGCAAATTCTGCGAATCTCATCCTTTTGTCGATAAAAGCAAGATAGGATGTATGGGCGCTTCCTACGGCGGATTTATGACGCAATATTTACTCACAAGAACTGATCTTTTCGCTGCTGCTGCCTCCCATGCAGGGATCAGTAACATTGCCAGCTATTGGGGCGAAGGTTACTGGGGATATTCCTACAGCGGCATAGCCAGCGCCGACAGTTACCCGTGGAACAATGCCGAATTGTATGTGAATCAAAGCCCGTTGTTTCACGCCGATAAAATTAATACTCCGCTCCTGCTTCTGCACGGAAACAGCGATACGAATGTGCCGGTCGGAGAAAGTATCCAAATGTTTAACGCGCTTAAAATACTGGGGAAAACCGTAGAATTTATTCAGGTAGAAGGCGAAAACCATGCAATCATGGACTACGATAAACGACTGAAATGGAATAAATCTATTTTCGCATGGTTTGCGAAGTGGCTGAAAGGTGAGCC
>JAISFI010000362.1 GCA_031263685.1 Dysgonamonadaceae bacterium
ATGGCATGACAACACGGATGTGTTTATCACTCCCACCCTGGAAGCGGCACGGGCCGTATGGGAGGCCGGAGCCGAAATTATTGCCCTGGATTGTACGGAACAAATCAACCACCGGGGGAAGCCCGCATACGAATTGCTTCCCGTTTTGAAAAAGGAGATACCGGAAGCCATCCTTTTCGCAGATGTTTCAACTTACCGGGAAGGCGTCAGGGCAATCGAATCAGGCGCAGACATTGTAGGTCCTACTTTGTATGGCTATACGGCAGAAACAAAGCACATCGAACAGCCGGACTGGAGGGAATTTGCCCGCATGTGCCGCGACTTTAAAGGCAAAGCATACGTTATCATGGAAGGACATTTATATACGCCCGAAGATGCGATGAAATGCCTTTATTTAGGCGCTCATGCCGTTGTTGTCGGCAGTGCCATCACACGCCCCCACCTGATTACGAAACGATTTGTCGACCTGCTTTCCGGCTATCAAAATAACTGGAGAAATGACGAGAGAAGCAGGCATTAAAAACAGATAATCATCCGTTGTATAACAAAATGGCACTGTTCAATGTAGAAGGAGTACAGAATGTAGAAGTCAGCAAGAAGTTTCCGTGTGAAAAGAGTTTGGAAAGGCAATTGGAGATTATGGAACAATATACGTCCACACATAAAACGTATTCCAAAGAACCTAAAGAACTGCGGGAATTGGCCTGTCTCCGCGTACTTTATCCCGCACTGTTCCGTAACATCGCTCCTGCGGATTTAATAGCCGGAAGGATTGATTTTCTTCCGATCGGGTTCGGTTCCGTTACGTCGGAAGGGGGAGTAGGACATTATTGCGTTTTCAAAAAGCTCAAAACATTCAGACAGAGAATCGAAAAGGAGGAAGACAAAAAGCGCGTTGATTTACTTTACGATTACTGGCTTGACCATGATGTAAAAACACAATTCGGAAAAGAGGTGCTTACGGACGACACCATCGGAATGTTCATTGACTGTGAATTTCCCCTGATTGCAACAGCCCGGTTGTCGGGCATGATGCTTGACTATCCCAAGTTATTGTCAAAAGGGATCAGCGGACTGCGCAGGGACATCCGGGAATTGCAGCATAAACAGCCTGGAAATTACTTTTATCAGGCTACGCTGGGGTGCCTGGACTTATTCGCGGACTGTGCCTCGCATTTGCAAAAAAATGCGCGCGAACAAATGGCGGAAAGCGACGAAAAGCGTAAAAAGGAATTGGAGAAAATCTGCGACGGACTGGAAAAAATAAAGACAGACAAGCCTGAAACGTTTCATGAAGCCATGCAGTTATGCTGGTTATTTGCGCTTCTTTCCGGCGTGATCAATTACGGGAGGCTGGACGATTATCTCGGCCCGTACCTGGTTGCAGACCTGGACGCAGGACGATTAACAGACCGGGAGGCGTACAGTTATATCCATTCCTTATGGACCATGATTGAGAACCGGCGAACAACCGTAAACGGCCGTGTGATTGTCGGCGGTAAAGGGCGGAAACATCCCGAAGAAGCCGATGTTTTTCTGATGTATGCGATGCGGGTGGCTAAAAATACGCGCTATGTAGAGCCTCAGTTTACATTGAGGTTTGATAAAAACACTTCGGAAGAAGTCTGGGATGCAGCATTGGACGCCCTGGGAGCGGGAGCCACCTATCCGACATTGTATAATGATGAGGTAAATGTTCCAGCTGTCGCCTGCGGTATGCGTGTTGACGAAAAAACGGCGGAGCAATATGTGCCTTTCGGGTGTACCGAATTTGTGATTCAGGGACAGAGTACCGGGACGCCGAATATTTGCATCAACCTGTTGAAGTTGTTGACCGTTTTCATGAACGAGGGGGTTGATCCTGTGGACGGCAAATATAAAGCAGGGCCGGTCAAAATCAAACCGCTGGAAACCTTTCTCTCGTTCGGGGAATTTTATTCGGGTTATAAGGAACTGCTGGATTATTATCTGGATTTGTCGGTCAAAGCCCAGTTTTATTCTTACCAACTGATGAACAAACATGTTGCCTTTCTGTTCCCGAGCATATTAACGGACGATTGTATCAGCCGGGGCAAGGCTTTGCTCGACGGAGGAGTCCGGTATCTGGGAGGAACAAATGAAACGTACGGTAATATAAATACCTCAGACTCATTACTGGTTATTAAAGACTTGATTTTCGACCGGAAAAAATATACACTGAAGCAATTGCATCATGCCATGCTGGCTAATTTCGAAGGATATGAAACCCTGCGAAAAGACTGTTTGCTGTGTGACAAATACGGGAACGATCTGGATTCGGCCGATGATATGGCCAACGACTTATATGAATTTGTAGCCAGGGGGGTTCGCAATCGAGGGATTGACATCGGGATGCAATATTTCCTGATCGTGATCAGCAATAATCAGTTAAATACGGACTGGGGCAACCGTACCGCTGCTTCCCCTGACGGCCGGCTGGCGGGCATGTACATGAATCCGGCGAATAATCCGCAGGGAGGAGCCTGCAAAAGCGGCCCGACGGCCCTGTTGAACTCGCTCAGGAAGTTCGATGCAAAATATCATGGAGGCTCCGTTCAAAACATAAAGTTTTCTCCGGCCGTGTTCAACGAAAACAGGAATATAATAAAAGCCCTGTTTAAAGGCT
Source organism: Dysgonamonadaceae bacterium (assembly GCA_031263685.1). GTDB lineage: Bacteria > Bacteroidota > Bacteroidia > Bacteroidales > Azobacteroidaceae > JAISFI01. Next base: position 2,645 of record JAISFI010000362.1, read on the forward strand.
ACTTTGACAATGGAGGCTGTCATTTGATGGTGACGGTTGTTGACCGGGACGTGCTTGAAGATGCAATGGAGCATCCGGAAAAGTATCCCGATCTGATTGTCCGGGTCAGTGGATTTTCTGCCGTGTTCGTTGACCTTTCCCCAAATATTCAGGAAGAATTATTGAGCCGGGTTTTATATGATTGAGCATAATGCCGAAGAATTTCCGGTTTCCATCATGGAGATAGAACGTTTTGCCATCCATGACGGGCCGGGTATTCGTACCGTTGTTTTTATGCAGGGTTGCCCGTTGCATTGTCCCTGGTGTTCCAATCCCGAGTCCCGGCAGCAACAAACCCGTCTGTCACATCTTAAAAACCGGTGCGTTCAGTGCGGAAAGTGTGCAAAAGCGTGTCCGGTCAATGATATTATTTTTACAAACAGGCAAGTACGTTTCCTGAGAAAGAACTGTATCCTGTGCAAAAGTTGCGGCAACAGTTGCCCGCAAAATGCAATACGGTTTATCGGGGAAAAAGTTTCCACTGCACATGTAATGAACATTATTCGCCGCGATAAATGCTATTATCAAACGTCCGGCGGAGGAGTAACCTTTTCCGGCGGCGAAGCTTTTGTTCAACATAAAGCGCTGATGGCGTTGTTAACTGCCTGTAAGAACGAAGACCTTCATACCGCCATCGAGACCTGCGGACAGGTTGAGCCTGAAAAGATAAAAGAGGCTTATCCGCTGGTTGATTTATTTTTGTTTGATATCAAGCATACGGATAAGCATCTGCTGAAAAAAGAAACGGGAGCAGACCGGGATACGGTTTGGCGCAACCTGGATTACATCGCAAAGGCTGACCCCGGGAAAATCATTCTAAGGACGCCTGTGATTCCCGGTTTTAATTATTCCATCCGGGATATAACCGCAATATACCGGCTGGCGCTGGAGAAAGGAATAAAAAGGATACATCTCCTTCCCTATCATGTGCTAGGTAAGGATAAATACGCGCAAACAGGCTTGAAATACACTTTCCCCCACAGTACGACGGTCACAAAACCGGAACTGCTCCCGTTGAAAAGGACAGGAGAGGAAATGGGATTAAATGTTCAAATCGGCGGATAAGTCTATACCTGCATCGTTGCTTCCCGGTTATTGGCCCTGTATTTTTTAGGAGACATGCCGGTTATTTTCGTAAAAATACGGCTAAAATAATACGGGTCTTCAAATCCAAGTTTGAAAGATATTTGATTGATTTGCATATCCGTATGAACTAAAAATTGACAGGCCCTTTCTATTTTTAAATGCAGGAAATAGTTCATGGGAGCATAATGTATTTCTTTCAAAAACAAGCGGTAAAAATGAGATTCCGAATAGCCGAAATAAGAAGCAATGCTTTTTAATGTAATTCTTTTTTCAATATTCTCATTCATATAATGGGTCGCAAGACTGATAAAAAAGGTGTTTTGATCGCCTTTTTTCCTTAGTTTCACGTTTCTGTAAGACTGTACATATAAAAATGTACCCAACAAATGATTCAGGCTTAAGTTTACATAATTGATGATCTCATCGTTGTTACCCAATTCAAGAGCAGAAATGAGTTCTTCAAAAAAAGAGATTCGATCGTCGATTCTTGAGTCTTTATTCATATCAATAAATTGCAATCCCTGCAATTGTTCATAAATCAGCCTGGCTTTGCTGCCTTTAAAATGAATCCAGTAGATATACCAGGGATTTTCACTTTCCGACCCATACTTGTGAGGGCGTTCCGCCGGCAGGATAAAAAAATGGTTTGCCGGTACCGTACAGGTTTTCCCGTCCAGCCAGTACCATCCTTCTCCCCTGCTGCAATAGATCAGCAAATACTCCCCGCATCCGTTTTTTCTGTCAACATAATGATTCGCCGCTTTCGGGAAATATCCCATCGAATGAACCGCCAGTTCGGATGTAAGCGGATTAGCAAGCGCTCTTTCGATAATATTAAAGGGGAGAACAACCAGTCGCTGACCCACAAATCCACGTCTTATTCTTATCATAATAAGTCTTTTTGATGTTTCTTACCACCATGCAAATATAATCCATCTTTTTTACTTGTTTGCTCTATTTCGCGATTATTTTGCATGCCCTACTTTTGTGACGATTATAGACAATTATAGTTTAAATCGTATGAATTGGTATAAAAGAGTATTATTCAAGGACAAACTAAAAAACATCATAATGAAAACAAATTCATTCGCAGTATCGGCTGTTGCAATTTTGTTCACTGTAACAGCGTGCTCCGGCGATAAAAAATCAAATTCAGCAGAGCAGCTTTGGTCCGAAATAGCCCTTACAGCTGCTGACAATATGCTTACGGACAGGGAACAGAATAACGGCTGGCAATTGTTATTTGACGGCAAGACTTTTAAAGGGTGGCACGGATATAACATGAAAGAAATTCCGGGTGTATGGTCTGTAACGGACGGTTGCTTCATGGTAGATGGAAAAAGCGGCGGAGAAGAACAGCAGGATATAATCACCGACAAAACGTACCGTAAATTTGCATTTACCGTTGAATACAAGTTATCGCAGGGATCGAATAGCGGGATTGTATATCAGGTGAAAGAAGCCCCCAAGTATGCGTATTCGTACGAGACGGGACCTGAATTTCAGTTAATAGATCAGGACAACTGGTATGATCCGCTGGAAGACTGGCAAATTCACGGGGCAAACTATGCCATGTATCCCCCCGAAGCCAAACCGTACCGTCCGACAGGCGAATGGAACCGGTTACTGCTGGTTGTCGACGGGAATAAGGTTACACAGATAATCAATGGCGTTAAAACAGTATTCTACGAAAAATATTCCGACGACTGGAACGCGAAACGTAACAGCGGAAAGTGGGTTAATTATCCCGACTGGGGTAAATTTGACGAAGGGCCTGTCTGCTTACAAAATCATGGAACAAAACTTTGGTTCAAAAATATAAAGATCAAAGAATTGAAATAAAACTTGAGAAATCGGATAATATTCAACTAATAACTTATAAAAAGAACGATCATGAATCAAACAAGACGTAATTTTCTAAAAACCATGACTGTCTCGACAGCAGGGCTGGTTATTGTACCTTCAAAGGTAGTGAGTGGCTTAGGCTACACAGCCCCGAGTGACAGGATGAATATTGCAGGCATCGGAATCGGTGGCAAGGGACATGCCAACATTCTGGGAATGAAAACCGAAAATATAATCGGTTTGTGCGATGTAGACTGGCAATATGCCGGATATTGTTTCAAAGAATTTCCAAATGCCGGGAAATATAAGGACTGGCGCAGGATGTTTGATGAACTGGGTAAAAGTATAGATGGAGTGATAGTTGCCACACCTGACCATACACATGCCCTGATTGCCGCTACAGCCATCACAATGGGCAAACATGTATATTGCCAGAAGCCTTTGACCCATTCGATATACGAAAGCCGTTTACTTACAAAACTGTCTGAAAAATATAAAGTTGCAACTCAAATGGGCAATCAGGCAAATTCGGGTGACGGCGTACGCCAGTTATGCGAATGGATCTGGAACGGCGAAATCGGAGAAGTCCGCGAAGTACATGCCTGGACGGATCGTCCGTTATGGCCGCAAGGTTTAGCGCGTCCCGAGCAGGCAATGAAAGTGCCTGCTACGTTAGACTGGGATTTGTTTACAGGTCCTGCCCCGATGCGTCCCTACCATGAGATTTACACCCCGTGGAACTGGCGCGGATGGTGGGATTTCGGTACGGGAGCTTTCGGCGATATGGCCTGCCACGTACTTGATCCCGTATTCAGCTCGCTTAAACTCGGCTATCCCAACAAAATACAGGGAAATTCGTCATTGATAAATACCGAATCGGGGCCGCAGTCGGAAAAAGTGGAATTTTCGTTTCCCGCCCGCGACAACCTGTCCAAACTGGCGCTTCCGGAGGTTAAAGTGTACTGGTATGATGGCGGTTTGCTGCCTAACCGTCCCGATCTCCTGCCCGACGGGATTGATTTGATGCGCGATGGCCTGGGCGGTTGCCTGTTTGTCGGCTCGAAAGACATTTTACTGTGTGACTGCGGCGGGTTTAATCCCCGTTTACTTTCCGGGCGCATACCCGACGTTACTCCTTACCTGCGCCGTATTCCGGGAGCAACCGGCTATCATGACGGTTATCATGAACAGGACTGGATTCGTGCCTGCAAAGAGTCGCCGGACAATAGAACCGAGACCTCGGCTAATTTCTCCTACGCAGGTCCGTTCAGCGAGATGGTACTTTTGGGTGTACTGGCCATACGTTTGCAGGGGTTGAAGAAAATTTTGCAATGGGATGGTCCGGCGATGAAATTTACCAATATTTCACCCGCCGAAGAATTGAAGGTACTAATCAAAAATGATTTTCAGATTGTTAACGGACATCCGACTCCCATTACGAAATATGAAACCCTGAATGCATTGGAAACCGCAAAAGAATATATACGGCATACGTATCGCGAAGGCTGGAAATTACCGGATATGCCTTGACGAAACAAGTCATTCGGGCCGGAGACTCGCTGTGCGAAGGACGCAATCCTGACGGGTATCAATAAATGATGTAACTGTTCGGGCAGCAAAAAAACGATGAAATTATCAAAGATATCTGAGTAATTACAAAAATTATACTCTATCTTTGCCCCGATCATAAAAAATGGACGTGTAATAAATAGAAAAAGATGAGAAACAAAATATTATTCATACAGGAAACAAAAAACAGAAAGGCGTTAAGTATTTTTATGCCTTCTAATTTGTTTGTTATGAATATATTTACTACTCTCTCTCTCTCTCTCTCTCTCTCTCTCTCTACTATATAGTATACGCATACGCGCTACGCGCGTTATTGATCGCGTGCATAACGCACACGCGCGTCAATATACATATTTTTTCAACACGGAAAGCCATACGGCCTTTCTTATTTTTCAGACGGACGCACGAGGCTCGGAAGCAACTCTTCCCTGCCCCGGCGTCCGTTCCGCTTTTCAGGACGTCCTGCACCCTTACGGTCTGATCCGCCCTCACTGTTCATTAATTACTAAATACTATAATTACTATGTTTTAC
>JAISFI010000178.1 GCA_031263685.1 Dysgonamonadaceae bacterium
TTGAATCTGCTGAAAAAAGACAGCAACACAAAGGCCAGTTTAGTCTCCAAACGTCTGAAAGCTGCTTGGAATAAAGATTATATTATTCAATTACTCCGTTTTTAATGCGTTGACCCTGCTTTTTCGTCTCAAAATTTGCTCGAATCGGAATATAATTTTACCTTTGCGACCTGAAATTCTGCAGAGGGTCTTTCAAGCGGTTTCAAGAATGAAATCCACCCCCGGGAGGTAACCTGTAATTTATTAAACAGATGTACGTAATCGTAGACATTCAAGGTCAACAGTTTAAAGTAGAAAAAGATCAAAAAAAGTTGTATGTTCACCGGATGAACGCCGCTATTGGCGATTCGGTTGAATTTGACAAAGTGTTGTTAGTCGACAACGAAGGCGTCGTGACCGTAGGAACACCTACCATAGCCGGTGCAAAAGTAGTAGTTGAAGTAATCGCTCACGTGAAAGGAGACAAAGTGCTCGTCTTCCACAAAAAGAGAAGAAAAGGCCACCGGAAACTGAATGGTCATCGCCAACAGTTCACAGAGATCAGTGTAAAAGAAATTGTCGCTTAATTTGTAAAACTCAAGAAAAATGGCACATAAAAAAGGTGTAGGTAGTTCAAAGAACGGACGCGAATCGGAAAGTAAGCGATTGGGCGTGAAAATTTTTGGCGGAGAAGCGGCTAAAGCTGGTAACATCCTCATCCGTCAAAGAGGTACGGTACATCATCCGGGCGAGAACGTAGGTATTGGTAAAGATCATACCTTGTTCGCCTTAACAGATGGTACGGTAGTTTTCAGAAAAAAGAGAAACAACAGGTCTTATGTTTCCATACTGCCGGCAGTAGGAGTATAAAACCTTATTGTAACAGATTACGAAAAGACATCCCACCAGGGGATGTCTTTTTTTTTGCAACTAAAAAACCTCCGGGTCAAGAAATAAATGCCTGCCATCAGCAACATTGAACCAAGGCTATCCATTACCGGAACGTGGCTTCCCTGACCATCGCCAATACCGCCGGGCGCCGCCCTGAAAGCAGGTTGGGTGGAGCTATCAAATAAGCCTGTGCTGCCACTTGGAGAGGAAGATAACAGGTTTTGCTTCGTGTCGCTTTCCTTTGCAGGAAGAGCGGAAGATTGCTGTTTCCCGTACAGTCCCACGCCGGCAGATGCCGGCGACAGGACATGTAACATCACTACCACATTCACAATCACTATACTACTGAAAACTATATAATTTCTTTTCATGATGTTCTGTTTTTTTGTTTATTTCCTCTATAAATCCGGATTGCTTCGCCGCAAGCGGCTCGCAATGACGTGCAGAAAGCATCGTCATTGCGAAGGCGAAGCCTGAAGCAATCCGGAAATTTTATGTACATTTTACCGAATACTGACCACTTTCTTCATCTCTGCGCCAACCCGCACGATATAAATTCCGGGCGTCGGCGTTTGATATTCATAAACCGAAGAAGATACCTCTGGTACATCCAACAGCGTTCTGCCCCAACTGTCCGTAATCCGGATAGCACCCAGGGCTTCGCCGTTTTCCGATACGATGCGAAGCTTGTGCGGAGAAAGGCTCAGGATACGAATGGCAGATGATTCGGAAGCCGTTTCGATGCCAAGTGGCTGCAAGGCTTTACCAATCACTAATGAAAGACGGTTTTCCAGGTATAATTCATCCTCTGTCTTGTCAAAGACATACTCCGGTTGAATCTTTAAGTCTATAAGTCTTCCAGGATGCTGTGCATCATAGAGGTAGATACCGGTTGATTCTCCGAAGCTTTCCATGCCGGAAAAATTCAGGACAATCTCACCCTTTTCCGAAGTTCGGATACACAGTGGAATGGTAATATCCTGTTCGCTCATTCCAATACAGTTAATACTCAGGGCATAACCATCGCTTGAACGGGTATAAACCTGAACAGATTTCAACACCTCATCGGAGTCCATTACTTTCGAGATGAAAAGTTTGTAACTGTCTTCCGAAGGCATATAGCTTGCAGTGGAGGTTTCGTCTTGCAGAACAATTGCCTTGCTCACATCTTCTCCACGCATAGCAAGGATGTTCAACATATTGTTTAATCTGGTGGTTTCCTGACTTGCTATGCGGAAAGTGTCGGACTTTGCGGTGGACATTTCCGTATGATTCCTGATATTAGCGGTCACTTTCGCTCCATTCATTACACTGATGATAAACGATTGCATCGGAGGAATAAGACCGGAAGCTATGCGATCATTCGGATCGGTAGAAAGATATATGTCGTCCTTTCTCAGGTAGCTGTAAAAATCTTTTATAAAGCCATTCGCTGTAACACCGGAAGCCAGCTTGTAGCCGTTGTTGAATAAAGCTCCGGAGTTACCGGTATAAAATTCGTTGAAATTCAAGTGCGCCATGAATGGATTGCCGACGAAGACTTCTCCGTCTGTATGACCGAGTACGTCTTGCAGGGTAATATTCCCATCGTCAGCTATTTGTCCGTTGCCGTTTTCGTAGATGAAACGTCCGTTATAGGGGCGAGGCGTCGGATAAGTACCGGAAATATTGCCGGGAGGAAACTTGTCGGGATTGTATGTATAAAGATTCTCGTCATTTTTCGGGAACAGGAACGTTATGTTATCATGATTGTCGTAATCCTCTCCGTTATCAATCCAGAGGGCTAAGCCGCTGCCGGGTTTTAATGGCACATTGGGAGTATTAAAGGCGCCTGTCCAGTCGCCGGTTTTATATTCGGTTTCGGGATTTTCGGCGTTGAAGAGCATGGTATAGGCAGTTTGTCCGTCGAGTTGCGGATCCGGATTGTTCAGGTAAAAGTCGCCGCTATACATACTCTGCAAAGGAGGTGAAAACATGTACCAGCGATTAGCCTGAACTTTCAGTTGCACGCGCGCACTGTCGTAGAGCAAAAGGTCCTGGCGGACAAGTTCTGCTCCATGTTCAAAGCAGATGGTTCTACAAGCTGCCGTATCGGTCAGGACGGGGTAGTTGTCGGCTCCGGACAATAATGTTACTTCCGTGATAAGAGCAGGCATGTAACCTTTACGGTCTTCGTCCTCACTGATTTTCGTCGTCCAGTTGGCGGGGTTGCTCCAGACACTGTCTATGGCATCTGTGCGCCAGTAGAGATTGACGGGAGACGTGTGGAGGGTGACGCGGATGCTGTCGTAAGCCTGGGTAAAGACAGGTTTAATGTACATTCCCATCGTATCGGGTGTTGATGTACCCGAATAGGTATAGGCAGTGCCACCGTCGGTAGTAGGCAGTGGAATGTTTAACGCAGCATCTTTATACCATCCGCCAAGAAAACCGCTGGAGGTGATCCGGATGTTAAACGGACGATCCAGTGAAACCATATTATAAATGTACGGATTATCGCTTTCCATTGTCAGCAAGGCAATGTCTTCCTTGTCTTCACTGCCAAAAGAGAGGGAGATCTCGTTTTGGCAAGATGGTGAAAATTTTACGAGCATAGATATTTGCGTTTCGATTTTCTGTTCCGGATTGTCCCGCAACGCCGGATTTCGAGTATCTTGGACATACGTGATGGGAAGAAAATAGATAAACGGCTTATTCATGCCTTTCTGAGGAGCGCGGTTCAATACGTCGGACGGCAGTTTGATCCTGATGATGCGGAGGTTGTCGTTCAACGCTTCACGGATGTACGAAGCATCCACTTCGCCGTTTAATTCGCTTAAATTTTCACATCGCATCTTGACTGCTCCGGTTACGTTCAGCCACATGGGAAGTTTGATTTCCAGAGAATCAGTGGGAGAAATATCATACGTATCTCCACTGTATTTATTTACAGTCACCTTCAAAGTGTCGCGCTTGTTGTCGCCTCCAAAAGCTGTGCCGTTAGGCAGATGAATGGAGGTAGAGAAATAGTAATTCGTATTGATGAACGGATCAATTCTTTTAGAGTTCACATCATCCATTCCTTCGACCTCATCGCCCAGTAGATCTTTTCCATCGAAAGAAACATAGTAATTGAATCCGGTCAGTGGAGTATCACATGAAGGTCTGAACGTTAAACGGACTTTCAGGGTATTGAGTTTACCGCTGGCCTGCTTGTATAGAACGAAATTGCCAACACTGTTAAATTCTGAACTTTTGATATGCAATGAATTATGCTGACTGTCATAAGATAACGAGGCAGCCGGTATATTTATCCAGTTACCGTCGACGTCCTGATACTGACACTTCCCTGCTGCTGTTTGCAATACCTGTCCGGCAGGAACGATCAGGTTTATTTCCGGATTAGTCAGGATAGCTTCGCCGGTTTGGCTGGCGCTGATTTCTACGGTGTATTCCCTGTCGTATTCGACTGGCGTGTCCGGAACATGGGAGAAAGATCCGAAAATCTCAGAATCGGTCGATGGCGTAGTGACGATGATTTCACTTCCACCGAAATGTGCTACATCATTCACCACAACGGGTGCGCTTGTTGTTGGCGACCAGTTGTTAGCATCGAAATCGGCAACCAGATGCACACGTACGCTATCACCTGTAGTTTTCATACTGTTCAGGGTATAGTTCAAAGTATAATCGACTGGCGAATTAATCGTTAAGCCGTCCAATGGAATCCAATGGCCATTGCCGATAGCATTGATGGTTTTGACAGTTCCGGATTTGGTTTGCAGATGAACATTCCGGACATTACCTTCAACATATAACCATGCTTTGCGTGTTCCCGAATGTGTTGTAGAAGACTCAATTCCTGTAATCACCGATGGCACGCTTACATCGTGATCATAGACGGTAAACGTATTGTTTGAAACTGTTAATTTAGATCGCAGGGAGTTGTTTACAAATGGAATGTATGCGAAATTTGCATTGCTTCTTACCGAGGTGAAATTATCCAGCCGGTCTTTGAAATACATTCGCATCTCTATTCTTCCGCTGTTTGGCGCTGTGCGTGAAGCCTGAATGGTTGAATAAAAAAGAATGGAATACAGGTCGTCCGGCACAATCCATTTTCCCGCATTAATCAAATCGGTATAGGTACCGGTATATTTACTGATATTGAAATCAACTTTTGAAGCTATATCATAAATGTATGTAGTAACAGTATTGTCACTGTTCGACTTTATACTGCTCGGATTCGAATATAGTAAATTTTTAGCATTTGATGTTTCATCGTTATTATTGGAAGCTGTAATTCTTAGTTGAGAGGTTTTTATTCCTGCCGGCATGTCTATCTCCAGACGCGCAGGAAATTTGTAGGGACGGTACTCATTCGGAAAAACATGTCCATTGTTTTGAATACCATTATCATAAGACATGGTTGTGTATTCTTTCGCTGTTCCATCAGCAATGGTTACAAATCTGCCGGAATTAGTGAAAATACCAGCCGGCGCTGCCGCATAGGTTATCTGCCATTGCTCCGTTAAATATTCCTGTCCGTACCGGTCTGCTCCGGGAGACAGTGAATTGGGGATTGATGTTTTTGCCATATACGCTTCCGCATAGACCTGAAACCGCGCAGGATGTCCCATCGTTTTCGCTTTGAAAGGAAGCGTTATATCCAGTGTGGCATTGTTGGGAAAAGAAGTTCCGCCGGTATACGGAAATCGGATACAGGCGCTGTCTCCCGACTGTTGTATCTCATTGGCAAAAATCTTCGTAGTATTGTTTACATTCACAAAAGCAAGCAGGACATTGTTGCTGCCTCTCAAGGCCAAATCAAACCGCTGGTTTAAAGAATCGGAGTGAATCAGCATGTATAAATACCCGTAACCACTGCCCAGTACCTTAGCGCTTATTTTGATATGTCCAATATCTTCCGGAAGATAGGTACGGTGGTCGATGTTGTCATTGACAGCGGCCACGGTTGTTCCATTGACAGGAGTACGTTCTTGCGTGGCAGTGGTACCTTTCACCTTTAATCCCCGTGTTTGGCGTTCCAGGCTTATACTGTTCATGGTAACAGCCTCCTGTTTGAGGAAATAAGTTACCTGTTGAATGTTTTTGAGGAAATAATCCCAAACAGGATTGACGTCCTTGGCTGTACCGGTTTTCCCAGCTCCCAGGTCCCAGTCTACCCAGTAACGAATGGAAGCTTCTGCATTTTTATTTTGATAGTCGTATTGGCCGGAACCTGTTCCGTTCGGCTTAGGTTTGTATCGAATATTAACGTCTCCATCTACTTTTTTAATGCTAAAATAGTAAGTATTACGTGCCGAATTGTAGTATTTTCCGGATGAAACAACAGTTGGCGTAGTTGATGTACCTGCATAGCTTAGTGCTTCTATTTCCAGCCATTTCGGTGTTTGAATGTAAAAAGTTGCAGTGTAATTAGGTATGTTAGAAGTCCCTACTCTAAAAGGAATTTTAACTTCGCCTTTTTCTCCCGCTTTAATAAGCATGTCGGTTATATTGCTGTAAAAATAAGAACTATTAATCCATATCCCGTAAGAGGCATAACCCGTAACGTCTTTAATCACTTCTCCATTAGCATCGTACGACAGAGGAGCGGATGAATTGCTCACATTTGCCACTGTTTGGTGAACTCCATTTACTCTGTTCAGGGGAGTGGCAAGTCCAATAACATCAACTCCTCTAACCGGATCGTCTTCTGTCCACAGTGAATTGTCAAAAATTTTTCCCATCCGAACAGGAGTATATATGCTAAATTCCGTCTTTTCAGGGACTACTTCCGGCAACCGGTATTCCACCCTGATTTTCTTGGGAGTGATCGATGTGAAAAGATTATCGCTTCTGAGATTTTTATAGTAATTGGGTGATGAAGTCGCCAAATCATAGCCATCCGGATAGACATATCCCGACGGATCGATCGCTTTGACCGCACCATTTCCGATTTTATAGTAAATCGTGTCTAAATAGGATATGTATCCCAAACCTCTCCCGTTCCCGCTTCCCTCTCCAAGCACTTCTGTGCCCATATTCAAAATATAGGCAGGAGCGGCGCCGTTGTTTTTTCTTCGAGCTTCCACATAGAATGTGGTAGTGCCATCCTCGGCGGAAGGCATTGAAGCTAATGTTTTCGGGTGAACTTCCATGCGATCCAAGCGTATATGTTCTATCGAAACAGATCCGGGAACGGTTGTGTAGGAAAGCGTGAGATCAAAGAGGTTGTTCTTGGTAATGCAGGCATTTTCCAGCGGGTAAACGGAAGTTGCCGAAATCTTGCGGATTCCCCGTACAATTGATTGTGCAGTGAACTGCAGTGTCTGGGGATGAGCGGCGCTGATGGGAGTAGCGCCTACTATGTCTTTCGTCAAATCCAATACCACAGAAGTAGCAGTGGTTTCAACCGGCGTAATGGACACAGTCCCTAATTTAATATTGGAAAGCGTCGTGAACTGGTCTTTGTTTATCGTTATTTTCATCGACTGTACGTTGACGCCATTGGATACGCTCAAGGGAATAGAATAGGTGAAAGACTGTGAGAGATTTGCTAACGTCGGTGAGTTTTCCTGAACTGGAGTGGCAATAATGTCGGGTCTTACAACATTCAATGTTGCAAAAGCTGTTATCAGGGGAGTTTCGTCGGATAAAACGGCTATATACACATTGCTTGATCCGGTCATAGCGTTGCAATCATTCGCGCTGAGCGTTACCTTCAGATATACTTCCGTATTGTAAGACATGGAAGTGATGGGGATTTGACATTCCTGTCCTACCAGACTAACGGTTCCGGGGATAATGGTTCCTCCCATACTGCCAGTGCCATCGCTAACACCGATTATTGTTACGCCGTCAGGTAATGTTATTTTTACGAATTTCGGCTTGAGCGCTTCCTCCTCCGGAGTGGACGTACTGATGGAAAATCGGATATGCAGCGTATCATCTTCACTGAGAATCCCAATGTTAAGATTGCTGAAAGATGGATGCTGTGTCCAAACTGCATTTGTTTGAGCTTCCAACTGAAAGGAGGCGATTAAACACATCATTACACATAAAAAGCTTCGTCTGATCCCGGAATATCTGTTAAAAACCGAAAAGAAAGAAGAAAGAGTAAAGTCGGCGTACTGCAGGCTTTGGCGAACGTAACATTGGGCTTTCTGTGTTGTGGAGTAATTGTAAATTTGTTTCATAATAGTCGTCTAATAAAAGATTTCGTTATTTGTGGTGTTAAGTTTTGTAGCACTTGGTTATTGAAATCGTAACGTAAAAATAGTTTCTGTTGTGGAGTATTCGTTAGTTTATTTCATAATTAATCATTTAATAAAAACTTCATAGTTTAGTGACGTTAAGCTGTAACGTTTGGTTATTAAAATCGGGGCAAAGGTAATACAAAAAAAAGTAGAGTGCAAATCTTTTGGAGATTTTTTCATCCGTGAGATTTTTTCATCTTCAAAAACTTCACTATCTTTACCGCCCATTACACTTACTTAAGTTTCAATCAAAATAAATCATGCTGACTACTAAACTTATCTCAGAACATCCCGAAAAGGTCATCAACTGTTTGGCTAAAAAACATTTCGAGGCCAAAGAAATTATTGAAAAAGTATTGGATATAGACAAAAAACGGAAGAGCACACAAACTGTTCTGGACGCTAATTTGTCTGAAATAAACAACTTATCTCGCTCTATCGGACAATGGATGAAGGAGGGGAAACAGGAAGCGGGAGAAGCAGCCCGCGCTCAGGTTTCTGTTCTGAAAGAAACAAACAAACAATTGGAAGCAGAGTTGCGAGAGGCAGAACAACGTTTGACGGAATTACTTTGTCAAATCCCCAATTTGCCATCCGACCTGGTTCCGGACGGGAAAACGGCAGAAGATAATGTTATTGAAAAAACAGGCGGATACATCCCCGAACTGCCTGCCAATGCTCTCCCTCATTGGGATTTAGCAAAAAAGTACGATCTGATTGATTTTGAGTTGGGCGTAAAAATCTCCGGCGCCGGTTTTCCCGTCTACAAAGGCAAAGGCGCACGTTTGCAACGGGCGCTGATTAATTTTTTTCTGGACAATGCCCGCGATGCGGGCTACCAGGAAATTCAGCCGCCTTATGTTGTTAACGAGTCTTCCGGTTATGGAACGGGACAGTTACCCGATAAGGAGGGGCAGATGTACCATTGCGGAGTCGATAACCTGTACCTGATTCCTACGGCGGAAGTGCCGGTGACCAATATCTACCGGGATGTTATCCTCGATGCAAAAGATTTACCGCTCAAAAATGCAGCCTATTCTGCTTGTTTCCGCCGCGAAGCAGGTTCCTACGGAAAAGATGTGCGCGGATTAAACCGCCTGCACCAGTTCGATAAAGTGGAAATCGTGCGCATCGATACACCCGAACATTCTTACGAATCTTTACAGGAAATGGTCGATTATGTACAGCGCCTTGTCGAAAAACTGGAATTGCCGTGGCGCATCCTGCGTCTGTGCGGTGGAGACATGAGTTTTACTTCTGCCCTGACTTTCGACTTTGAAGTTTTCTCGGCAGCGCAGAAACGCTGGCTGGAAGTAAGCTCCGTATCTAACTTCGAAAGCTACCAGGCCAATCGCCTGAAATGCCGTTACCGCGACGCGGAAACAAAAAAAACGCAACTCTGCCATACGCTGAATGGCAGTGCACTGGCTCTCCCCCGCATCCTTGCAGCGCTGCTGGAAAATAACCAGACGGAGCATGGAATTAGCATACCCAAAGCTTTGGTTACATATTGCGGGTTTGAAGAGATCGGCGCTGAGCATTAGGGCAAAAATATCATGCAGCCACTATCCGTAGATACAGCAAATCCGGAATTGCAGCAAGTATTGCAACTGATCACCCATACGCGCCAGTCGGTATTCCTCACCGGTAAGGCGGGTACGGGAAAATCTACGTTTCTCAAATATCTTTGTGCACATACGAAGAAGAAGCATATCGTTCTCGCTCCGACCGGTATTGCGGCAATCAACGCGGAAGGTGTGACGTTACATTCTTTCTTCAAATTACCCTTTCGTCCCATGTTGCCCGACGATCCGGATTTAAGCCTCCAAAACGGACGTATCTTTGAATTTTTCAAGTACCGAAAAGAGCAGCGAAAAATCATTCAGGAAGTCGAGTTAATCATCATCGACGAAATTTCTATGGTGCGGGCAGATACGATCGACTGCATAGACAGAATCCTGCGCGTCTACTCCGGCAATCCGCGTATGCCGTTTGGCGGCAAACAGTTACTGTTTGTCGGCGACATCTTCCAGCTGGAGCCGGTGGTGACTTCCGACCAGAAGGGGATTTTGAATCTTTTTTATCCTTCGCCGTTTTTTTTCTCGGCGCGGGTTTTCAACGAAATATTTCTGGTGCCTATAGAACTGAAAAAAGTGTATCGGCAAACTGATCCGCATTTTATTGCGATGCTGGATAAAATCAGAACCAATACAGCGGCCTCCACAGAGCTTCAGGTCTTGAACGACCGCTATAATCCCACGTTCAATCCTTCTTCCGACTTGATGTATATTACGCTGGCAACGAAACGGGACAGCGTTGACTATATTAACGAAAAAAAGCTGGAAGAAATCGACGAGCCTGCCTTTCACCATCCCGGAATGATTGAAGGAGATTTTCCCTTGTCCAGTTTGCCGACGCCGCTGGATTTGACATTGAAAGTGGGCGCACAGGTTATCTTTATCAAAAACGATATAGACCGGCGATGGGTGAACGGTTCTATTGGCGTGGTTTCGGATATTTCCGACACGGAAGAAGTCACGGTCTTGCTGGACAGTGGTTCGGAAGTCTTCGTAGAACGAAATGTGTGGCACAATCGCCGTTACAAATACAATGCGGAGAAAAAAATCATTGAGGAGGAAATTTTAGGCTCCTACACCCAACTGCCGCTACGACTGGCTTGGGCTATTACCGTTCATAAAAGTCAGGGATTGACGTTTTCCCATGTGGTGATCGACTTCAGCGGAGGTGTTTTTGCCGGCGGACAAGCGTATGTGGCTTTGAGCCGCTGTACGTCGCTGGAAGGGATCGTGCTGAAAAAGCCCATCAATCGCAGCGATATATTCATTCGTCCGGAAATCGTGGAGTTTAGTAACCGGTTTAATGATAACCGGTTGATAGAGCGTTCGATGAAAGAATCGGAAGCCGATTTGCTGTATGCTGAAACGATTCGTCTGTTCGACAAAGGCGACTTCCGGCAATTTACAGAGGTGTTTTTCAAAGCGATACATGCCCGTTATGATATTGAAAAACCTTTGTACAAAAGATATATCAGCAGTAAACTGCATGTTATCAATCAATTGAAAGTGAAGATTGCCGATTTGGAGCAACAGTTCAAAAAAGAAAAGAAACAGTTAACGGAAAAAATACAGGCACAGCATCAGACCGTAAAGGTATTCGCCCGGGAATATTACCTGATGGGAAACGAATGTATCACGTCGGCGCACAATTCCCGCGCTGCGATTGCTAATTTCAATAAGGCCATAAAATTAGACCCTACTTTCCTCGACGCCTGGGTACGGAAAGGCGTAACGCTGTATGACATGGGAGAACATTCGGAGGCCGAAGTTTGTTATAATGAAGCCATCCGGCTTAGTCCCATTTCATTCAAAGCTTTATACAACAGAGGAAAGAACCGTTTAGCCCTGAAAAATTATGAAGGGGCTGTGAATGATTTGGATAAAGCGGTCGGCATCAAACCTAAACATCCGGGTGCGCTGAATTGTCTGGGAAATGCTTACCAGCAACTGGGAAAACATTCATTGGCACAGAAATACTGGAATTTGGCGCAGGATTTGGAAGACTGAATAAATTACAAGTTTAAATAAATTACAAGCATTATGAAAAAGTTTTTAATTGTCAGTGGAATTACGCTTGCCGTAATAATGGTGTTATTGTTGGTTTTGCCGTTTCTATTTCAGGGGAAAATCAAAGAAATCGTCAAAGCGGAAGCAAACAGGCTGTTAACGGTACAGGTAGATTTTAAAAGCGTCAACCTGAGTTTTATCCGGAATTTTCCGAACGCAACAGTTGCAATTAAAGGATTGACTTTGACCGGAACAGAGGAATTTGCATCGGATACCTTGCTTCAGTCGAAAGAATTATCGGCCACGGTCAATCTGGCCAGCTTGTTCGGAGACGGCGGCTATGAAGTGAAAAAAATTCTTATCGACAAAACCGCGCTGTATGCCAAAATTCTTGAAAACGGGAAGGCTAACTGGGATATTATGAAATCCGACTCAACGGAAACAAGCCCGGAAGATACAACAACTACTGCTTTCAAATTACAACTGCAAAAACTGACCCTCAACGGAGTCGATATTACTTACGAAGACTTGCAGTCGGGCATGAAAGCCGTCGTCCGCAATTTCTCCGGCACCCTGAAAGGCGATATGACGGCCGAGGTAACACATCTCGAAACGCAATCGTCTATCGAATCCCTAACTTTTATCATGGACAAAATACCGTATCTCAGCAATATAAATCTGACGGTGGATATGGCGTTACAGGCAGATTTTGCGCATCAAAAATATACCGTGCAACATTCGAGCATCGGCATCAATGCCATCCGCGCTATCATCGACGGCTGGCTGTCCATACCGGACTCCACAAAAATGGAAATGGACTTGAAACTGGAAACACCGAAACTTCAGTTCAAAGATCTGCTATCCCTTATTCCGGTTATTTATGCAAAAGACTTCAAGGGATTGCAGGCGGAAGGCGCCGTGCAGCTATTGGCTACCGCCAAGGGTGTGATGGCGGGAACGTCTTACCCGGCCTATGATGTACAGTTGCACGTAACGGATGGTCGCTTCCAATATCCGGCCCTGCCCAAGTCGCTGAATAACATTCAAATCAACACGCATATCTACAATCCCGGCGGTGTACTGGACAATATGGTGGCAGATATCAGTAACATTCACTTCGACCTCGGCGGTAATCCTTTCGACTTCCGCTTGAAGGCTACTCATCCGCTGACCGATCTTTTAGTGGATCTGAGCGCTAAAGGCGTATTGAACCTGGGTATGGTCAAAGATATTTATCCGCTGGAAAAAGGCATGGAACTGAATGGCGTGCTGAATGCCAACCTGTCTTTTGCCGGAGCAATGTCTTCAATAGAAAAAGGCGCTTACGACAAGGTTCAGGCCGCGGGAACACTGAATGTGAAGGACTTGAAACTCAAATCGGAAGACACGCCGGATGTCCTGATTCATACGGCTGCATTTGCTTTCAACCCGAAGTATGCCGACCTGTCGGAAGCAAAGATAAATATCGGCAACAACGATATATCGGTCAGTGGCAAACTGGAAAATTATCTCCCTTACCTTCTGAAAGACGAAACGATACAGGGCAGTTTGAATGTATCTTCCAATTATCTGAATCTGAACGATTTCATGACCGAAAATAACGCAACGCCCACTCCGGCGGAAACACCTGCGCCGCTGCTCGCCTTTGAAATTCCGAAAAATATCCGTTTCTACTTGAATGCCAGCCTGAAAGAGGTGCTTTTCGACCGGATAGAGATGAAAAACGTAGCCGGCACTGTTGTCGTTGCCGACGGAAAACTGGATATGAAAAACCTGTCCATGAATGCCCTGAAAGGAAGCATGAAAGTGAACGGATATTACAGTACCGCCAAAAATCCCAAGCAGCCGGATGTCAATGTCGGCTTGAATTTGCAGCAGGTAAGTTTTTCAGAAACATTCAAAACTTTCGAGTTTGTGCAGCAGCTAACGCCTATCTTTGAGCATGTGCAGGGCACTTATTCGGTAGATTTTAATGTCAGGACGCTTTTGACGGAAGACCTGTCGCCGGTATTGACGACTCTGACGGGCAACGGCCTCTTGCAGTCCAACAACGTGACGGTGAGCGATGTTCCTGCCCTGACCGCCCTGTCGACGGCCTTGAAGAACGATAAATTCAAGACCATTCAGGCGAAAGACCTGAAAATTTCTTTTGCGATTGCCGACGGACGGGTGCAAACTTCTCCTTTCGACCTTTCGCTGGGCGGTGATACGAAAATGAACCTGTCGGGCAGTACCGGCCTCGACCAGACAATAGATTATGTGGCAAAAGTGAGCTTGCCGGATCAGTTGACCAAAGGGAAACTAAGCGCTGTCAGTGTAAAGATTGGCGGCACTTTTACATCTCCCAAAATATCGGTCGACACCAAAAGTTTAGTGGAAGATGCACTCTCTTCCGCTCTGAAAGATGCCGGCGTGAAAATACCCGATGCCAACGAGGTGAAAGCCGATGTTCAAGCCGCCATTGAAAAACAGGCTGCCGAATTGCGCCGAAAATCGCAGGAGGCCGGCGATAAACTCATCAGCGAGGCCGAAAAACAGGGTCAGAAACTCATTGAGGAAGCGAATAAAACGAAGAATCCATTGGCCAAAGTTGCTGCTGTTGCTGCTGCTGAATCGACCGCCAAACAACTGAAAGCGGAAGCGCAAAAACAGGCAGAAAAACTCCGTGCGGAAACGGAAAAACAGATTGAGAAGTTGACGGGAGGGACGGCGAAAGAACAATAATCATACTTCGTGCGGGATGCTTTTGTTGTGAGGCTGTGTCAAAAGCCTCGTTTCGTCATTGCGAGCGAAGCGAAGCAATCCATAAATCGTTGTTAATAGCTGGATTGCTTCGTTCTTCGACCTCGCAATGACGGTGAAATGTACTTTTGATACAACCTCACCGGAGCGTATAATCATTGCACAAAACCATGCCGCGCTGGGTGTAACAGGAACTCAAAAAAAGAATTATCCTTCTATCATTTGATTTTTACCATATTATATGTTTCCTTTGCACTATAATTTAAACAACTATGAATAACAAAAAAGAAAAAATGAAGAAATGTTTATTATTTGCAGTCATGCTGGCATGTATTGCCTGCAATAAGACAAGAAACAGCACGGCAGAAGTGCCTGTATCAGATGAAGATAACCGGTTCCTGACAGTAGACGTAAGCAAAGAATACCCGATGAGCGACCGTATTCGTCTTCAGGACATTGCCGAGGTGGAATACGTACCCCTGGAAACCAATGACGATTTCTTGTGCGCAGGAAGGGTTTTCTATATTGATAATTCCATCATCATCTATGTAAACGGGAAAAATGGTGAAATCCTTATTTTCGACAGACAGGGCAAAGCCAAACATAAAATCAACAGAAAAGGACAAAGTGGAGAAGAGTATGCCACAGTTAGTTGTTGCCTCTATGACAAAGAGAAAAATGAATTGTATGTCAGCGACATGATGCTGAAAAAAATATTTGTCTATGACATAGAAGGAAACTATAAACGAAGTTTTTGGCATTTACCGGGAGCGCAATATAATCGAATCTATCTTTTTGACGAGCAGTATTTATTGTGTTATAATAATCGCATTGATAGCTTTGAGTAAGTGAAGTAAAGATCCTCACAAAGCAAATATCAAAAATAGATAGAAAGCGGTAGATCAAAAATTTACCGCTTTTTTATTGATAAATATTTCTTGATATTTATGCTTGTATATCGTTTTTTTTATTGTATATTTGCAGCAGATTTGCGACACAACCTAATTTACGGCAATGTGCGACAAATCAATACTTATATAGATAAAAAACTATTTATTATATGGGACATAGCAAGTTGAAAATTCCAAAAATTTGCGAGCATTGCGGCAAACCGTTTGAAGCAAAAACTGTGATTACACGCTTTTGTTCCAGAGAGTGCGGACAGAAAGCAGGCAACGCCAAAAAG
>JAISFI010000219.1 GCA_031263685.1 Dysgonamonadaceae bacterium
AGGCGCTGAAATCCAAATGTGACATAAACGGATTCGCAATCAACAGATTCGTATAAGCTGTTTCGGAACCATTCTCTACAGCCATATCAAATGAACGGTTGTTTTTATCGTTGCTCTGGCTGAATTTGTTGTAGAAGGCAAAGCGGTAACTGTTGGCGCGGCTGGGAATGTTTTCCGTATAGGCAACACTCGTACCTCCCTTGTTGTAAACGGCATAAGACGTTGAATCTTTCGGAAAATCAAACGTGCGGGTGTCCGTTATATCTGTAGCCACCCAGACAGCATAACCTGTTCCGGGAGTAAGCAGTATATTCGTCTGTCCAAAAGAAGATGTCCATGAAGCTGCTTTCTTTACTGCACCCGAAAAGAGATCTTCACTCTGGTATTTGCGAATATAAACGGCAGGATTGTTGCGAGTACTGCCCAAGATATAATCGCCGGAATACATGTCCATAAACGGACTGGAAAGCAAGTACCAGCGGTTAGAGTTGATGGAAAGATCTACCCTTGCACTGTCATAGTTCAAGTACGGGACACCACCAATCTCCGCTCCGGCAGGAAGATAAACGGATTTTACCCGGACTGTTGTATCCGTTAAGGCGGGGAAAACCGTTACGCTTGCTGGAATCTCCGCATCCGTGCAGGCGCCGGGGACGCCGTTCGTCCAATTGGCATCAAGCTTCCAGTCGGCATCATCACTGCCCGTCCAGACGGTATAGAGTGCGCGGGTAATGGCGGCAGCCCGCATGATATAGTCTTCCGACGATATTCCGTTGCAACCCGGCCCCTTGTTCGTTTCGGTAACAACCGCCACGCGAAGGCTGTCGTTGAAATAATCCTGCTGTTCAGTCATCCGGAGCTGCACGGTGTAGATGTTGTATGCCGTCTGGATGCCTTCGGAATAAAACGCAAGACTGTCGAAGTAGAGTTTGGGCAGCGGCCAAGTGATTAAACGGAAATTGCCTTCGATACGGTTGTTAATGCCCGCCGTAACGGTTCCGTAACCGCCTTTGGTCTGGCCGTTAACGCCGGCAGGAAGAAAATACGTGATGTCCGTGCCGGGCTTTATGTCCAGCGCCTTGGGTATGGCGATGCGCAGGGAGTCGGTAAGCGCAACGGAAGTCGTGGCGCTGCCATCATTCTTCATGAACTCCAGGGTAACGGTAGCCTCGTCGTTACAACTGAAATCGTTCCTTGTAACAACCGGCGTCTTCATATCGACCTTGAGCGTTGAACTCATTCCGGCCAGCGTGAACCGCGATGAATACTGTGTACCGATGCCGCTGTTGGTGGCGCTGCCTCCGCAGGGCCTGTCGCCGAAGAACCGGGCGCTGATGCGGGGCGAAGCGGTAGAAATGTTGCAATTTGGCATGAGGAAGAAACGCAGGTAAGCGCAGGAATCGCCGTGCAATTCCCCGTTGGCAATACCGGCATCGGACAGTTTCAGGCTGACTGTTTTGGCTGTGCCATCCAAGCTGGCCAATGTATTGGCCAAAGCAGTAGCGGAAATGTCGATATTCGTACCGTTTATCTGCAGGCGGGCGGAAGAAGCCGTGTACTGCAATCCTTCGGGTACCGTTATCTCCGCCCTTGCGTTTACCACGGAACCGCTGGCGCCGCGCGCATCGAAGACAATTTCTACCGGAAAATTAGTGTTGGTCATTACCGTGCTCTGCCCGTAATCTCCTCCGGCAGGGTCGGACGGAGCAGCCGGCGTGGAAGCAAGGGGCGTAATGCTTCCGGAAATGCGGGAAGCCACGTTCTGTATCGTCAGTTCCAGCTTGTTGTAAATATAATTTCTGCTTGCGGCGCTGATCTGAGCAGTGAGAAAACCGTCGTCGCTCATGGCGGAAAAGCCGCCGTGGGTTACGGGATTCCATGCGCCCTGAGCGGTTATATCCCTGTCGAAAACGGGATGTAACGTTACCTTTTGACTGTTGCAGTCTGTGCCAACGTATCTCACGGAAAGAACGGCATCGACCTCTCCCGGGGCAATGGCAGGCAGTTCAATCCAGCGGTTGCCTTCGCCCGAACCCTGATAATCAAAGCCGCCGATGCTGATGCCGACGTCTTCCACCGGCCCCTGCACGTACAGCCATGCACTGTTGGCATTGCCGACGGCTTTCGTGTTGGCGAGCTTGATATTCCATTTTATCTGTGATGTCAATGCTTCCTGAACGGGATTGCCGGAGGCGATGGCTCTCAAGCTGCCCATATCGATGTAATTCAGATTAATAGCACCGCTACTGCTTACGTATGGAACCGTTTCGCTTGATTTTCCAAGTCTATAGATATGGGCCTGGGTATAGGAATGATTATCGCAATAGGTATAAATGCGTCCTGTTACCAGGCCGACCGGTGCGGCATTAGTAGCGGTAATCGACATCGAAGAAGCAGTTATCGTATAGTATCCGTTTGGCAATGGAACTTTGGTCGCATCGTCCCAGTTCACATCAAAGATTTCCGCACCGAATACAAAAGTTTTTCGATAGGGTAAGTTGGCATGTTGTGTGGATGCTGATATTTTAACGGTTTTATTTATATTATAAACACTTGGTAATGTAGGCTTATAATTTCTGATGATGAAATCAATTTCGTCGGAAATCTCGTATCCTTGCGGAACTTCTATTACTACCGAGTCCGTTGTCGTGAGATGCCGGTATTCGTAAGGAAAATAAGTAGGAGTATTTTGATAAAGTGTAAAGATATGACAGACGGGGTTTGCTGTTTGTGTAACCGCACCATTGAATGTGTAGTTCACATTGGAAATTTCAAAATACGGCCCTATATCCTTATACGAAAAACTGTATTCTTCCATGCCGCGCCTTGCTGTTCCCGGAGAAAGGACGGGAGAGAAAACCGCCGATGTATTTCCAATGCCTGTCGACCGCGGATTTTCAGTTGCATAACACCATACCTTTTGGTTGTATGATGAAAGGACGACGCCACCAGTGATACTTACAAACATATCCGCAGCAAACAGCACCCGGTCGTTGACTTCAAAAGCCATTTCGTCGGTCTTCTTTATTTCCCATACGAAAGCGTACCTTTCGGAAGCAGGGACACCTGTTCCTCTGTCATAAGGCTGGGCGCTTCCCGTGTTCAATCCGGAAGTGTACCTTGTATTTTTCAGGATGGCTTCTACTCCTGCCGTATTGCCGTTCAACGTTAATTCTTTATATAAAGTATCGGTAACCATATGATTCTCGCTTACTTGAGAAAAGAGTACGGCATAAAGCGCTTTGTTTCCCGCATCCACTATTTTTGCATCCCATTTGTATCTGACCGTATCTCCGGGAAGCAGCATGTCGTGAACTATATCTGCACTGTTCACCCGTACCAGCGGTATGTTGGGGTTTCCGTCGTTGTCGCTGTCTTTATAGCCCACCGTGATGCGTTTCCGGTCGAAACCGTACGTAACTCCTTCTTCCTTGCACAGAAGTGAAATACTTGGATAAACCTGTATGCCGTCGTATTTTACATCGTAACAGTTTTCGCCAGCGCTTCCTGTCGGATAAATAAACATTCGTACCTCTGCCTTTACGGAACGGTTTTCGTTGACGGCGCAGGTGTTTTTCAACTTTAAGTCCATGGTAAATGTCACCGAACTCGGTCTCTCTGCGTTATGCAATTCAAAAGTATAATAATTGGTATCTGCCGAAGTGATCAAATTGAATCCCCGTACCGGCCAAAAGGTTGCCGCATCACCGGGCTTATAAATGGAAATATCGGAAGCCTGATTGTTTTCCAGTTCCAGGCCTTTAGGCAGGCCTATCTGATAAACCGCCCTGGCCTGGGCATTTGTAAGCTTGTTTCTCTGAAACATATCCAATACGGTTGTCAAAGAAAGCGTTCCCGTAGAATTACTGTTTTTTAAAACTAAAGAATTATCGTATGCCGTAATTCCGTTTTGAGAGAGGCCGTCGGCTGGATATAAAACCGAAGTTGCCGGTGGAGCCAGACTTTCACCACATGCATTGGTGTAGGCCGTAACAGAACCGGTTATGTAAGTATACTGGAAAAATTTGTTTTCAACGCCCTGTTGATACAGATGCAAGTCAAAAGGCATGGCAAAGGGAATTTCCACATAAAGAGTATCTTTGGGATCAAGCGTCTGGGCAATATCTATATACCATCTTTTCTGTATGGGTCTGTATACGGGATTGTAGGAGGGAGACGATGACGTAGTAGTCGAATAAGCAATAAGATTTCTTGCTTTTTCCCGGACACCGTTAATGCCTATGCGGGTGCTGATAAATGCCGTATCTGAAACACCGTTATAGTCTGCGCCCCAGTGACTGTTTATCCGGATATTTTTAGCTTTTCCGTTACCGGTATTTGTATAGGAAAAAGTGGCTATGTTGTTGACGCCATCCTGGCAGAATATTCCGGGGGTAGTAACCGAAGCAGACACAAATTTCAGGAGCGGAGCCGTCATTATGACATCCGCATTGAACGAGCCGTTTTTTGTAAAGTCGGTAGACGGTTTTGTATTAGCTCCACCCGCCCAGCTTGACAGGAAGGCAACTGTAGTAACACCGCCCGTATTTTTTATTACATCAACGGTAATGGGGAGTACATCGCCGGTTTTTAATCCCTGTCCTCCGGGAATGTCAGAGTTTTTGATGCGGAGAGTATAGGTTGTAGATATTGGCAGAGACGACGTAGCTGTCATGGTCACCCTGCTGTCCGGAATGCCGACCCCGGCCACAGTCCAGTTACTCAGGGTAACGGCATAAGCCGGAAACGTAAATGATACCAGCGCCGAATCGACAGCGCCTCCGATACATTCCAGCTTGAAGTTGAATGTCTGCGAGAGTGGAGCATCCAAATTTCCGCCGTTGTTGCTTCCGAAATCCATTTCATAACCGGTTGTTTGATTACTGCCGGTCGCATAGCTGTCCGGCTCGACGAACCGGAGCTGGGCGTATTTGTAATTGTAGGCAAGTCCCACACTTCCCAGGGATGATGACCCGCTTTTGAAAACATTGACGGTCACCGTTCCGGTAGTTCTAATGCCGTTGTACTGTGTCCTGGAATAG
This sequence comes from Dysgonamonadaceae bacterium, assembly GCA_031263685.1. Classification (GTDB taxonomy): domain Bacteria; phylum Bacteroidota; class Bacteroidia; order Bacteroidales; family Azobacteroidaceae; genus JAISFI01. Next base: position 5,043 of record JAISFI010000219.1, read on the forward strand.
CGCGGCACGCGGTAATGGATTACTTTGCCGTTCGGAACGGTTAATCCGGCCGCGTTCCCGAATGTCAGTTTGGTGCCGCTGACCACAGGACTTCCCAGCGAAGCGGTTCCCAGATCCTGGATGTCGGACGTATTGAATGATTCTTCGCTGAAAGGAAGGGTGACTTCTACTTTTGCATTGCTGATGTCTGCGCCGGATACCGAAAAATAAAATTCAATATAGCTGTTTTCCGAAGATCCCACATTGATGTCTTCGGCGAAAGACGCATTACTTCCGTCGCCCCAGGTGATGGTTTGGGAGTGCAGGGCGGATGTGCACAACAGGAACAGGCCTGTCAACAGATTCTTTATTGCTTTCTTTATTGTCTTCATAATTTTTCCTTTCCTAAGATGTTAGACGTTTTTTTGTACTTGATAAAAAGCCCGTAAAGGACGACGCAAACAGCCAGCAGGAGATTGGCTTCACCGACTGGCGTTCCCAGAGCAATGCCATCGCCTTCAGGCCTTTCCGTAAGCGCGCTTTTTTCGGAAGAAAAAAGGCCGGAAGGTGTATCGCCGCCTTTCAGGATGGACGGTTCATTTAATACTGAACGGGAGCGACTTTCCGAACTTGACAGTGCACTCGATGAGTGTTGGTAGTCGGCGCCGGATTTGTACAGTCCGGGTGTGCGGCTTTGGAGCGGAAGAAGCACGCTCCACAACAGGCAGAGGAGAATAAAGCAGCTCAATTTGCAATGCGTTTTGTTATTCATTTTTTGTGATTTGTGAATTGTGAATAGAAAATTGTGATATGTAATGATTTTGTTGTAATGATAATTTCCGGATTGCTTCAGGCTTCGCCTTCGCAATGACGTGGAGAGAGAAGCCGCAATGATGATGCTCTCTACACGTCATTGCGAGCCGCTTGCGGCGAAGCAATCCAGCAGG